>JAADGR010000479.1:0-7881 GCA_013152225.1 Calditrichota bacterium | reverse complement strand
AAAAAGTATGCATCCAGGTTTTTTGACGCTTTTTTTGAAAAATAAAAACCAACGAATAGCGTTAAAAGCAAATATGTAATAACAATGGCAATATCGACAGTATGAAGTACCATGGAAATCATTCCTTTTCAAAGTCTTCACTTTTAAGAGCTTTATAGAGTTCTTTTTAAATGACAGTATAGTATAAATTTCCAGGTCAATTATTTCGTATAATCACCCGTCGGCAATTCAATGAAAGTAATTAATAATAAGACTTTTACGAATGAGATACTATTATTAAAGTCCCAAAACATATCGCAAATGTTGCATTTTAGCAGCGTGTTGTCAAACTTTTGCGTCAGAGAAAAATCGATATTCTTTTCGGGGAACTAGGATTCAGTCTGAATAATGTGAACGGGAAGAAAGGAGTGCTCTGGAAAGGGCCTGGTTGATTTCCACTAACATCTATCTTTTGCGACAAAATCGCGCCGGAAATGTTTCCGGCGCAGAACATGAACTCAATGATTAGCTGCGACAACTCGTGTTTCGCCGTGTCGTAAAATCCAGAAATCATCCCGAGGAAGATTCAGTTCATCGACGTTGTGTAATAATTCTTTCGGAGGCATGTCGAGAGGTTCATCGGCCAGGTCAAAAGTGCCCCAATGGATTGGGATGCATATTTTCCCTTTCTCATCCTGCAATGCCTGCACGGCCTCTCCGGGATCAAGGTGGACCGGACGCATAAACCAGCGCGGCATATAAGAGCCGATAGGAATGGCTGCCATGTCGAACGGGCCATAGCGTTGGCCAATCTCTTTGAAACCGGGGAAATAGCCCGAATCACCGGCAAAATAAAAATTGTTCATTGCACCCTTAACGACCCAACTACACCAGAGTGTTTTATTACGATCGCCGGGGGTACGGCCTGAAAAATGCTGGGCCGGTGTACAGGTAAATTCAATGTCGTTATGCTGAACCGACTCCCACCAATCCAATTCTTTATAGTTATCCAATCCCCATTTTTGCAACCTCTTGCCCACCCCAAGCGGCACAAGATAAAGCGGTTTATTGCCAAGCTTTTTCAATGTTGTCCTGTCCAAATGGTCATAATGATCATGAGAAATGATGACAACATCAATGTCCGGCAAACCTTCCAGGGCCAGTCCCGGCTTGACAAATCTTTTTGGCCCGGCAAACGGCACAGGCGAACAGCGCTCACTCCAGATCGGATCCGTCAGGATGTTCATTCCGTCTATTTGAATGAACAGCGTGGAATGGCCGATCCAGGTGACGGTAAAATCGGTTTTGTTTCGCCGCAAATATTTTCCGTCATTTGCGATAAGTTCAAAATGATATTTTTTCGGCTTTTGCGGTTTTCCGTTTTTCATAGAATCCAATAATTTCCATTTGAAAAAATCGGTGATTCTGGTTTCTTTAAAGCCCGGGGAGGGGTTGCGAAAACCTGTATTCGTATGATGGCTTTGTACAGCTATAGTATTTGCAAGTGAGTTCATTTCAATACCTGTTAGTCCTTTTTAGTGTTCAACGACATCATTCTCGACTCTGTAAAAAGAATACTTAAAATAACACAAAAAAACAATGAAATCTTGATAAATGAGTAATTCGTAAAAAATCGATACAATTGAAGAAGGTGTAACATAATCAAAAAAAGACTTGACATAATAATTTTTTTTGTTATCTTATAGATAAGTAAACGTTCACTTACTATTATCAGGAAATAGGATATTATGACTCCATTCACAAACAGACAATTAAAAATCATCGATTCTGCCATTGAACTCATTGCCCGGGAAGGTATACAAAAATTAACAATTAAAAACCTGTCAGCCAAAGTTGGTGTAACAGAGGGAGCGATTTATCGGCATTTTAAAAGTAAGATAGATATTTTGTTGAACATCCTGGAAATGTTTAAGGAAAACACCGAGTCGCTATCTTCCAAAATCCGCCAGGAAGAACTACCACCGATTCAGCAATTACATTTTCTCTTCAAAGAACGTTTTCAGCAATTTGCAGCAAAACCTGCGCTGGCGGCGGTCATCTTTGCCGAGGAAATTTTTCAAAATGATAACCGGTTATCGGATGTGATCGTCGAGATCATGGCATTAACGCAGAAGATATTTAAAGAAATTATCGAGCAAGGACAGGCGAAAAAAGAAATTCGTGATGATATTTCCAGCGAACATCTCTCCATGATTTTATTGGGCTCCATGCGTTTTATGGTGGCCAAGTGGCATTTGTCCGGTTTTTCATACAATCTGGAAGAAGAAGGAAAAAGCCTGTGGGAATCGATCAAAAAAATGATTAAAAAATAGTGCTCTTTTTCTATTATAAAATGTAAGTAAATATTTACAGACACCAAGTACTCCAAAGTTCACATATTTGTCAATAGGAGAAAAACATGGAAAAATTAATTACCAAATTACTGAAATACCCCAAAATGGTGCTGATTATCATCCTGTTGATTTCCGTCGCCTTTTTTATGGTAATGAAAAAGAACTCGCGCATGGAGACCAATCTGGACAAATACATGCCCCAGCAACACCCGGCATTTATTTACAGCAACCAAGCCGAAAAATGGTTCGACATCAAGGACGGGATTATCATCGCCCTGGAGAACAAGAACGGCGTTTTTAATCCCGGGACATTGCAGAAGGTTAAAGACCTGACCAAAGAACTGCAAAAGATGAAAGAGATTGACAAAAGCGACGTCACTTCGCTGTACACGGCGGATAATATCGTCGGTACCGAGGACGGCATGGATGTGAAAGCCTTTTATAAGCGCGTGCCCAAAGATTCGGCTAAATTAGCAGAACTGCGTCAAAAGGTGCGGAGCAATGAAATGGTTTTCGGCCGTCTGGTTTCTACCGATGAAACGGTGACCGTGGTTATTGCCAGAATCGGCGATGACGTATTTTCACAGGACTTTTATCACCGCATCATCAAAATAGGGGAAAAATATGAAGGCCCTGAGAAAGTGTATGTTGCCGGCAGGCCCATTGTGGAAGGCACTATGGCCTACCTGGGTCCGCAGGATATGAAACGTATGGTGCCCATCGTCATTCTGGTGATTATTCTGGTACTCTACCTGGTACTGCGGAACATTAAAAGTACGTTTTTTACTTTACTTGTAGTGCTTTTCAGTACAATCTGGGCTTTTGGCCTGATGGCAGCCCTGCATATTCCCGTTTATGCTGTTTCAACGATGATTCCGGTTATGCTGATCGCCATTGGCGTGGCGGACGGCATTCATCTTTACACCCACCTTTACATGTTTCTGAAACAAAATCCGCATTCCGACAAAAAAGAAGCGGTTGCAGATATGGTGCGGGGAATGTGGCGGCCTGTGATGATGACATCGGTTACCACTGCTGTGGGCTTTATTTCACTGCTTACTTCACAGGTGTACCCCATAAAATATTTTGGTATATTTACCGCCTTTGGCGTTATGGTGGCGATGGTCTTTTCATTGCTGCTCATCCCTGCCGGTATTTTAACATTTGGTCTGCCGCACGCCAAAAAGAAGATTGAAAAACAAGAAGAGGATGCAGCGGATCATGTGGCTTACCGTTTCGCCGAAGGCGTACTGAAACATAAAAACATGGTGTACGGCATCACCATTTTCATTGCGGCCATTTCCATCTGGGGAATGACCAAAGTATGGATCAACTCTAGTTTTCTGGATAAATTTGAAAAGAACAGCGACATTGTTCTTACAGATCATTTTATTAATGAACATTTTGGCGGCACCAGTACGTTGAATGTGATACTCGAAGGGAAAAACAACGACACTTTTAAAGAACCACAGGTGCTGAAACTGATGGTTAAAATGCAGGACGAGGTAGTCGGAAACCTACCGGTCGTCGGTAATTCTTTTTCACTGGGCGACTATTTAAGACGCATGAATAAAGTGATGCACGCCGACAGCGCAAAATACGATCGCATCCCCGGTTCCAGCGATCTGATCGCACAGTATCTGTTATTGTATGAAATGTCCGGTGATCCGGCAAATTTATGGCAAGTGGTTACGGAAAATTACAAGAAAGCCAACATTACTTTTCAACTCAAAAGTGATAATTCAAAGGCGCTGAAAAGTGCGATTGCCATCATTGAAAAATACAAAAGCAATTTCAACCACTTTGGCATTGATGTCAACTATGCGGGATCGGGGTATAAAGCGCTTGTTTTTACGGATCTGATTCTGAAAGGCCAGATTACCAGCATCATTGTGTCTCTTATTATGATCGTCCTGCTGTTGGCACTGATGTTTAAAAATTTCAAGGTGGGTCTGATTGGTACACTGCCGATAATCATAACCGCACTCATCGGTTTTGGCGTGATGGGTTTATTGAATATTCCGCTCAGTACAACGACTGCGTTGATATCCAGTATTGCCATTGGCATCGGCATCGATTACGCCGTGCATTTCATTGAACGCTACAAAATATATGCAACCCAGACCGGGGACAAACTCAAGACCATCCAGCTAACCATGCATCATTCCGGCAGGGCCATTATTTTTAACGCCATTGTCGTCATTGCCGGCTTTATGGTACTATTGTTCTCTGTTTTCCCGCCAAACCGGATTTTAGGCTCCCTGGTTTCATTAAATATGTTCACCAGTTTTCTGGGAACGGTAACCATTATGTTTGTGGTGTTGTATGCTTCAAACATTTATTTTAAAAAAGAAAAATAAGGAGGTCCGAAATGACTAGTAAAAGAATTCAATTCGTACTTTTAGCAATCATGCTAACTATCCCCCTGCTGGCATTCTCGCAGGACAAATTAACCGGCTACCAGGTTATCGAAAACGTTTACAATCGTGCCACAGGTACCGAGATGGAGGGCAACTTGACCATGACGCTGATTAATTCCCGAGGCAACAAACGAATCCGCGAGATCAAGCAGTATATCAAAGATTTCGGCAAGGTCGAGAAAAAAATTATGTTCTTCATCAAACCGGCTGATGTGCGCAACACGTCGTTCATGAACTGGAGTTACGATGATCCCGGCAAGGATGACGATCAGTGGATTTATCTGCCGGCGCTGAAAAAGGTGAAACGTATTTCCAGCGACAGCAAAAACGACTATTTCATGGGCTCGGATTTTACTTATGATGATCTGGGCGATCGCAAGCCTCAGGATGATACACACAAGATACTGCGCGAGGAAGAGTTTAACGGCGAGCCGTGCTATGTCGTCGAGAGTATTCCCAAAGACAAAGATTACATGTATTCCCGCACGGTCACCTGGGTCGTGAAAGACAAGTGGGTGGGTTTGAAGAAAGAATTTTACGACGAGGACGGCGAATACCTGAAAACGCTCAAAATCAACGAATACAAAAAAATAAAAGGCTTCTGGATTATCATCAAGACAGAGATGCACAACGTCCAGAAGAACCATACTACGAAAATGGACCTGAGTAACATTGTTATTGACGGCGGCATTAAAAACAGCATGTTCACGGAACGAATGATGAGGAGAGGCTTGAAATGAGGCTAACCCGTTTAAAACGAATTGTGCTTTCCCTGATACTTGCATTTTTAGTCAGTGGTGTGCAGGCACAGCCAAACAGCCTGACCGGTTATGCCAGAAACTATATCGGTGTGCTTTTGCAGGGAGATCATGAATACTCGATCATCCAGAATACGTTAAACCTGAACGTCGAGCAAAGCAAAGACAGGGTAGCGTTCAAGGTCAATCCCTACATCTATCAGTATCCGAACGAGGATATGGAGATCGGTCTGCGGGAAGCTTATCTGGATATGTATTTCAACTCGGTGGATTTACGCATTGGTAAGCAGCAGATCATCTGGGGCAAGGCCGATGGCGTGTTCATTACAGACATTGTCTCACCCAAAGATTTGAGCGAATTTTTGTTGCGAGACTTTGACGAAATCCGCATGGGTGTGACCAGTGTAAAGGCGGACTATTACATCGGCGACAATACGTTCGAGATCGTCTGGCTGCCGGAATTTACGCCAACGGTCATGCCCCCGGAAGGTTCAATATGGCGTCCAAAATATTCCTTCCCGGTGCAGCCGGTGTTCGATCACTCCCGCGAAAAGGTAACGCCTTCGCTGGAAAACAGCGAGTTCTTTGCCAAATTTTCAGCACTCACTTCGTTGGTCGATTTTGAGATCATGGCCGGTTACGCATTTGATGATGATCCCACTATGCATGTGGTCAAATCCATAAATCCGGCCACACATCAGTTAACCGGATTGACCGTGTACCCGGAACATCATCGACTCACCATTGGCGGCGGAAGTTTCAGCACCACACTGGGGCCTTTCGTGCTACGCGGCGAGGGGGCCTATTACAACGGCAAATATTTCAACTCCACGGATCCAAAACTACCGGAAAGTGTGGTGGAAAAAAACTATCTGCATTACCTGGTCGGCCTGGACTATACGCTCTGGGATATTCACCTCAGCAGTCAGTTCATCCAGCAGGCCATTCTGGATTACAATCCGCTGATCGAAAAGGACGAATACGACAATATGGGCACCTTTCTGGCGTCGCGCGATTTTCTGAACGAAACGTTGAACCTCCAGCTTTTCATCTACTATGGTTTTAACAACAACGACGCCTTGATTCGGCCAAAAGTGACTTATGATCTGGCTGACGGCTTTGAACTGCTTTTCGGTGCCAATATTTTCACCGGTTCGGCGGGCTGGTTCGGGCAATATGATAATAATGATATGGTTTACAGCAAAATAAAGTACAGCTTTTGAAACGCTGATCGGACAACATAAAGGAATTAAAAAATGTCAGATTCTCCAAATGGAATTCTTCCGGATAAAATAGAAAAATTGTTTGTCCGAAAAATGCAGTTTATAACGAATCTTCTTATCAAAACGGGTATCACCCCTAATGTCATTACACTGCTCAGTCTCTTTATGGGATTATTAGCCGGAATTTTTCTGGCATTGCACCAACTGGTTCCGGGACTTGTTTCTTTGATCCTGATGGGGATTTTTGACATTTTGGACGGACAACTTGCAACATCCGCTAATCTCACCAGCCAATTCGGGGCAGTGCTGGATTCTACCGTAGACCGTTACAGTGAAGCGTTTGTCTATATGGGCCTGGGAATCTATTTCTACAGACTGGGGCAGCCCTGGTGGATTCTCATTGTCAGCCTGATTCTCATCGGATCTTTTTCCACAAGCTATGTAAGGGCAAAGGCAGAAAGTATTAACCATACATGTCCAACAGGAGTAATGCAGCGTTCCGAACGTATTGTTGCCCTGGTTGTCGGTATTCTCCTTCCAGGACTGGTGTTAAAGACGTTGCTCCTTTTTATGGCTATTCTGACTAATTACACAACACTGCAGCGGGTCATTTTTATCAGGAAGGCCATAAAAGATGCAGCATGTAGTTCCATAGACGCATAACCGAAAACAAGCCGGACAAAATGAACATAAACATCTTGAAAATACCGAAAGTCGATAACATTAAAAACAGAATCACATTTGCCTTTAAAACAATCATCATCCTGATGATGATGAGCACTGGGGGGAAATGGGTGTTTGCGGATGCCTGTGCTTATAAGGCCAAAAGTCAAAACATCCTGAACGATCAATCTTTCAAGGTCGGTCTTGCACTGAGCGGCGGCGGGGCCCGCGGCATTGCCCACATCGGCGTCATCATTGCGCTGGAAGAAAACAATATTCCCATCGATATGATCGCCGGAACAAGTATGGGCAGCATTGTCGGTGGACTTTATGCGGCCGGTTATTCCGGGCTGGAGATGCAAAGATTGGTCAACAAAATCGACTGGATTGGCCTTTTCAACCAGAGCCCCGATCCCAAATTGGTGCTGGTCAGCAAGCGCTACGGCATGATGGAACCGATCATCCGGTTGCGGTTCAAGATGTG
>JAADGR010000419.1 GCA_013152225.1 Calditrichota bacterium | reverse complement strand
AACTCGGCGTTGCCTGTTCCGGCAAAATCATTTATTTTCCACGGGATGCGCAAAGATGTCCAATCCGCGGGCAGCCTCGTCAGCAACTCCGGAGTAAGCTTGGCCCAGGCGATATAAGCGATAAAAATGCTGCCGACTGTCAGAATAATCGTTTGAATGACATCGGTCAGGACAACACTGTAGAGGCCGCCCAAAACGACATATAGAGATGTTATGCTGATGATGAGGATGGCGAGAATATCGGCCTGGTGATTTAAAATAGCATTTTGAAGAAAGGGGTTTGAAAAAAGCTGCGCCAGGGGTCGAAGCGAAATGTACACCGATGCGAATTTGCCGATTCCCTGGTAGGCGTAGCCGATAAAACTGGACAGCGTGAGGATAGCCATAATCGCATAAGCCGTTCGCGCCAGGCGGCCACCCGGGTCGTTACCGAAACGCGTTTTCATCCACTCCGCCGCGGTCATCACATTTGAGCGCCGCACCCATTTGCCCATGTAGGCCATGAAAAAAGCCGCCATGTAAACGCCCCACATCCAGTGGTGCCACATTGATTTCATACCCAGCACAAATAAAATGGACACGATCCACATGGTTCCGGTGATGTCAAATGTCGACACCGAACCGGACATGGCCAGCGGCAGCCAGTGAATATTTTTTCCGGCTAAAAAATAGGATTCGAGATTCTTCGTCGCGTTTTTGATACCAGAAACCGAAAAGAATAACGACGAGGAAATAAATAAAGATGATGCCATAGTCGATGGATTGCAAGAGATGGTCGCTCCGAAAGGTTTGATTTCTAAATGTAATAAGGCAAGTTACAGCTTGGTTCTTAAAAACTCAACAAAATTTTTGCCGCTATGTGCAACGCACCTGAATAACCTGACGTTTACCAAACCTCCCAAGGTTTGGTAAACGTGGTACTTTGTGCACATCCCCTGCCACCATCTGTATCAGAGACCTGATAATTCCTCTTCCCCAAGTTTCAGATTGGGACAGGAATATCTTGAGAAGCTCGGCTTTTTTATGACGAAGCAGAGCTTCCCGAGTTATGCCGTCCCCAAACAGGACAGACTGTGTGAAAACAGTGAAATGAAAACCATGTCATTGCGAGGAGTGCCGCCTTAGCGGCGCGACGAAGCAATCCCTTGAATAGCAGCAGGTTACGAGATTGCTTCGCTTCGTTCGCAATGACAAAAAGTATAAGAAATAATGGTTTTCACACAGTCTGAGGAGTTTGGGAATGAGGTGAAAGTTTGTGCGGCGCAATGAGAGCGTAAAGATCGGGCAAATCATAGGCGGTCAGTGCTCCGGCTACCGATGTGAGAATATAGTGCAGTTGGTAATATTTATTGACGACAAGCGACCGGTACGAAAAGAGCGGAGCAAATAAAGCAACCCGGCTGATCCTTTCATCAAAAGCCGCAGCGTGCACTAACGCCGGACACAGGTCGCCGCGGGCCAGTGTGGAAATTTTCGCTGAATCCACCTCATTCCTGGTTAAAAGATAATTGACCAGCCGATCAATATCCCCTGCCAGCATTCCGGTAAGGCTGCGACCGATCAGGCCTGGTAAAAACAATGATTATTCGCAAAATATAACGATATTTAAAAAATATGTTTTGACATTTAACTGTTTTTCTTATAGAATGACAAAAGAGTCAAATTGTCCTCCCCAGTCAAAATCCAATATTAATGCTCATATTATATGTGCGTCTGCTAAGGCCATGTTCTATCTTTGCTCCATCGATCCAGGAGTTGCCGAGGATATTGTATTCATCGAAAAGATTTAATATCTCCTCTTGAAGGGTTATCGAATATCTATCGAACAATTTAAAATTTTGTGTAAATCCGATATCAAATCTTTTATAAAATCTTATTCTGTAATGATTTCTTTTTCCGGTCGTTACTATCCGTTCTCCATTTTCTCCTATCCTGAGCCAATGAATTGTGTATGGATACCCGCTGCCAAAAAGAAATCGAATGTGCAATTTCGATCCGGGAAAACGTTCCATCTTATCCTGCAGCATTGCTGATAATGTGTGGCGTTGATCCGAGGGTCGGGGATACCATCCTTCCCGGTCATAGCGTTTTTCCCGTGCTACCAAATAAGTATAGCTGATCCAGGATACCGTATTCGGAACAAAATCTCCTTTTATATGCGTTTCCAGTCCGTAAACATATCCTTCTGCATCATTCATACCCGAATAGAGTGTGCGTACATCGAACACATCATAAGGTATCAAATCGCGCAAATTTTTATAGTAACCTTCAATTTTTAAATTCAGTTTATTTTCAAATTGGTGCTCGAAACCTAACGTCAATTGCCTGGACTTTCTTGCCTTGACCGTGGAATAACTTTTGTTTGTATTGCCGAATTCTTTGTACAAAGGGGGCTGTGCGTAAGCACCCAATGCCAGCAAAAGTATATTATTTTCAGACAAAATGTATCGGAACGACAAACGCGGCATGAAAAGAGATTCGTGGTTAAAGTTATATCGGGTAAACCGCAAACCGCTTGTAATTTCAAATGCCAGTGTCGGCTTCCAGCGATATTCTGCATAGAGAGATAATCCATAGCTCGACATTTTCCTGGAAGCATCCAAAAGCTCGACAATATTTGTGAAATTGTTCGAGAAAGCAGTTACTTTATCGAACAATTTGTCTTTAAAGCTGAACGATTTTAATTCGCCTCCGAAATTAAATTGATGCTGCCAGTTCGAGGAATAGAAAAAATCGAAAAATCCTTTGTTGATTTGGATATCCAGGGCGTTGCTCCTGCTTTCCGACGAGGCCAGGTTAAACACTTGATCTTTAAAAATAACCGAATCTGAAAATGTAGGAAAAGCAACTTGAGCAAAGTACTTTATGCCGACTTTTTCTCTCTCACTCTGCGAATAAGACGAAAAACCGGATTTTGCTTTCATCTTTTCGTTTTCAAAGTGCCAGTTAAAACCCAGGGCTTTTGTTTTATGGGTAAAAGATTCACTACCGTCAAACACAATGCCGGTTATTTCATTTATCTCAGGATGAATTTTTTCCGAATACCAGGACGTAGGAACCAGCTTGAATCGACTGCTTGCGTAAATTCCTAAAATCTCAATTTTTTGATGAGGAGTTATTGTCCATGTTATTCCCAGTTGAGCATCTTTAAAGTCAGGTGAATAATTACCTTTGGTTTGCAGTGCTTTAAAAAGATATCCGTAATTGATCTGTCTTACTCCCAATATAAAAGTCAGATTTTTTCTCAACGGGCCGTTTAAAAACAAGGTGTTTTTTACCGGTGAAAAAGTGACACCACCGCCAATTTTTTTTGTATTTCCACTCTTATAGCGAATGTCCAATACGGAAGATAGTTTGTCGCCATAGCGAACCGGAAAGGCCCCGGTGCGTAAATTTATCCGTTCTATCAAGTCGGGATTAACCAGCGAAGGATTTTCGGCAATCCCTTTTCTTACCAAAAGAGGTTGTGTAATCTCGATGCCGTTTAGATAAATGAGATTTTCATCATAATTACCACCACGCACATTATAAAAAGTGCTTTGATCGTTCCTGGAATAAACACCGGGTAATGTCTTTAGTGAAAGCAATACCTCGGGTAATGGATTGGTTATATTTTTAATCTCTGAAGATGATACATCAAAGGAACTTAATTTATGGCTGTCGGGGTGAGCCGTCACACGAATCTCATCGGCCCGAATAACCTTGGGTACCATAAATATTTTTATGTTTATGTTCTCTTCTTTTTTCAGTATAAAACGTTTTTCTTGTTTTTGATAACCAATGTGTGAGAAAATAAGAGTATATTTCCCCGGCTGCAATTTGAGTCGAAAATGGCCAAGAGTATCAGATGTTGTACCTGAAACCGGGCTGTCGGAAAGCATAATACTGACATCACTAACAGGAGCTTTGGAAACGGAATCGAGAACAACGCCATTTACGTATATATTTCCTAAAGCAGTTGCACCTGCGGAAAAAAGAATTAAAAGGAAATAGATGCCAATTAAGATTCTACAAGTTTTTTCTATTCTTATCATTTTTTTCAGTTCTCCGTCTGGAAGCATAATGAACGACAAGCAAAAAAGCCCTGGACTTTTTTCTGCTAATTATCTTTCAGCCCCATCCTGGTCATGAATGCCAATGAGAGTAAAATAAATACGAGTACCGTTAATCCATTTGCTTGAAATGGCGACCCCATTTCCGTTATATGGAGTATAAGCCAGATCAAAATTAACATCATTGATATTTAATCCTGATACTCCTGAATCGATGTAATAAGTGCCGGTTCCCCATCCATACGTCGACTTTTCAATCCTACCAGATGCTTCATAATCGATTTTTATGGTATTCAAATTGTTTGGATATTCCTCGCCAATCCATTGTGCATACGGATTATATTCTACATATAGCGCAGAAGTCCAACAACTAAACCCTGCTTCAGATGGATTATAACCATCAATTTTCCCTAATTCAAATGACTCATAAATAACCCAACCTTGACCGTCTGGGTAAATGTGATCTACAGTTACATTAGTCATGTCCAAGGTAACGTTTAAATTAGGGTTCTGTATAAATTCACTTACACCACTTGGAAATGAATAGCCAACTGAGAAAGTAAGCACATCTAATTTACCTTGATAACCCCATCCTACACTAAATCCATTATGAGATTCTGGAATATACCAAAACATCGAACTTCCTCTATTTAGGTTACTATAGCTTATATTTTCGTCAGACACATCATAAGGATAGTCAACGGTCATAGTCCAGTGAACATCTTGGCCGGATTGTATGGTTGATTTATTATCCATATTAGAGACTGGGCTATTCAAAGCCTGATCTTTAGTACACGAGATAACAAAAACTAATGTTATGCCAAAAATTAAGCCTATAATGCTTTTGATTAGTTTTATCATTTTATAACTCCTTTAATTAAAATTTGAAATCCAGGGCTTTTGAACAGATAAAGTTTTAATAATCTAATATTAAAATGCATAGAATAATTGTGATGTTTTTTCAAATTATCAAAACAACCTTAACCTTATTCTTTTCTGGCCTGAGAAAAAATTTCAAATAAATGGAATTTGATAGGATTATGAGGAAAGAAGTGCGGAGGATGATAATGATTTTCTGCTTTTATGTCAAGAAATATTTCTAAATATCGCTAAAATTTACGAGATAAGAATAACAATTTTATATGATATTTCATGCTTGCTCACTTTTATCTAAATATTACGAATAGACTTGAGAAGCTCCGCTTCCTCGAAAAGAAACAAAATTTTATTCATCCATTCCAAAACCTCAAATTGGGAATGACTTGAAATATTCTGCCAATTTACTTTATCCAACGGGAAAGAACCGAATCTCTTTGTCCACCTGCTTTTAGAAAGCGAATATCAAATTTATCCTCCTGCCCCTGTTTTTCAAATGCCGTTTTAACAATTTTCATATCCCGATCCAATTGTTTCCGAGACACATCTTTGCCGTTCTGATCCGCAGGATTTACGAGCAAAAGTTTGCGCGGCGCAATGAGAGCGTAAAGATCGGGCAAATCATAAGCGGTCAGTGCTCCGGCTACCGATGTGAGAATATAGTGCGGTTGGTAATATTCATTGACGACAAGCGATTCAACATCTCCTGCCCACATTCCGGTGAGACTGCTGCCGGTCGGGCTTGGTAAAAACAATAAATATTCGCAAAAAATAACGATATTTTAAAGACATGTCTTGACATTTAACTGTTTATTTTACATTTAAACGGTTTTAAAAACTAATTACCACCCACCTCGCACGACCTCGTATGTAAAATTCATTACAAATAAGGGAGGTCATCATGTCTTTATTTATTTCCATTGGCTCACTTTTTGCCTTTCCTGCGGCCGGCAGGCGGAGTTATGCCGCGCAGTACCGGCTTTTATTGGCTCATTATTCCCTGCTCAGACTCGCTTTTTTTGATTTGCTATGTGAAGGGAAATGGCTTATTTTAAAATATCACAGCGGGGTACCGCCATAATGCCTAAAGTGGGATTTAATCCATAATAATTCTAGGGAGAAATCAAAATGAGCAAAAAGCTTTTTTTCATATTTATTCTAACATTGATCGAAGCTATAACCGGAAACGCCAGAACATTGAGATATGTTGAACTATGAATTAACCAGTCAAAATTTCGCACTGAAAGCTGTAAAAGTAAAATTGGTCCTTCGCTTGGAATTTGGCTTGACTATTATCCAGCAAAATCATTTGGTGGCTTTATTGGCTCAGGGTTAATATATCAAAACAAAAGACTATTAGTGGAAGACCGTACGTGGCCATCAACTTTAGATCCGGCAGACGCATCCTGGGTTATAACCGGAAACCTTGATATTAATATTTCTTATTTGGAAATCCCCCTGCAGATTGGTTATTCCATTAAAATAAGGAATCATTTTTTTTCAAGCTTTTTTACAGGTTATAGTCTTTCAATTCCTATGAAAGATAATACAAAACACATAGAAAAGGAAGTCAGAGAACTGGATCCCGATGAAAGAGGAAAATACAATTTTAATTATGTGCTGGTAGATGAAAGCGGTGTTTCCTGGTCGAAAAATTATTATGTCGGCTTGCGGTTATCTTTTAATCGATTTGCTTTATTAATCAGGTATGCAAAAGCTTTATCATTTACCAAAGATATAGAAGGAATAAGTATTCGGGATAAAATTGACAACTTCGAAATATCGATAGCTTATCTTTTCTAAAGCACAACAAAATTATCATACAAAAAAGGAGGGTAGCGCTATGAAAATCAATTGTTTTGCAATAATACTCGTTTTTTTATTAATATTCATACCTAAAATTTCCCGCCGTCCCAAACGAGAGTTTGGGAATGAGGCAATTATCGCCGCTATATGCGACGCACCTGAATAACCTGATGTCTACCAAACCCCAGAGGTTTGGTAAACATATGACTTGTCAGAGAAAAGACTTGGAATTCAACCCCACGCAACCTCCGGAGTTTGAAAACCGGCTATTCCTGATTTGCCCCAATAATCCCAATATATCTCCCCATCCAGTACGGCAGCAGCCATCTCCGCGCACGGCAGCCCAGAGATTTCTGTCCCAGCGCATGACGCCGGCCTCACTCGGCGGCAGCAGGCGGCTGGTTTGCAGGGTTTCCAGTTCGGGTGAATAAACAAGTTGAATATCCCGCCGTTGCGTATTGTGCCACTTAACCTTGCGAAGGTTAAAAAAAACAACGCTGTAAAGTCTACCCAAAATGACATACAGGGATGTTACGCTGATGATGAGGATGGCGAGAATATCGGCCTGGTGATTTAAAACAGCATTTTGAAGAAAGGGGTTTGAAAAAAGCTGCGCCAGGGGGCGAAGCGAAATGTACACCGATGCGAATTTGCCGATTCCCTGGTAGGCGTAGCCGATGAAACTGGACAGCGTGAGGATAGCCATGATCGCATAAGCCGTTCGCGCCAGGCGGCCGCCGGTGTCGGCACCGAAACGCGTCTTCATCCACTCCGCCCCTCAGGCACCCATGGCAGAACCATGGACAGAAGTGCTGGAATATGCGTGTGATTGGGCGGGTGGGAAAAGCACAGCAACAAGTGCAGCGACTGAAATAACAAATTCACTATATGTGAGTGGGTTTAACTATGAAGATTGGGGCGGTTATCCAAGTTTTGGGGGCTTTAATAATTTCAATCTCACAAAATTTATTTCAGAATTGGGGAATTCATATGATGTAAACTGTCTCGATATGGGAAAAGCAGTGACCACGTTTGGCAATGCTATTGGTTGTAGTTTGGGACTTACAACTTATGGGCATACTGCTAGTGGTGAAAATTATATCGATGGGCCTTTAAACTGTATTGATCCTATCGGACTTTCTGAACCGACGAATAATACTTTTAGTTCGCCTTTAATTGCTAATGATTGTCGGTCGGGTGGTTTTTCTTACCATGCTTTCTCAGAAATGACGTCGAGTAACAATATTTGGGATGCTACTTTACAGTACGATATCGATAGTAATCCGGACAATGTTACAGGATCCAACCCGGGCTGTGGAACAATCACAACTGGATACACCTGGAAATTACCTGTTAATGAAAGTGAGTCCAGTTATATCTTGCGGTTAATTGACTCCTGGCCGAAGTGGTATTATTATTCACCAACATGGAACCGCAATAGGAATTTTTCTGTATATTAAATTAAGGAGGAAAGATGTTATGTTAATAAGAAAAATACTTTACCTACTATCGAGTATTTGGATGTGTGGCTTTTTTGCTTTTGCTGCCGCCCAAGAAGAAGATTTTGGATATGAAAATTGGCCTAAAAATGGTGTCGTAAGAAGTAAGATTGAGCTTCCTGTGAATTCTTTTATAGGCTACGGGCTTCAACTTACTCCAGGGTTTACAGATAGCTCGGTTTTTCTTAATCTTCCTCTCTCAGAGGTTGATATTGTGAAAAAAGGCAGATTACAAATGAGTATCTATCGGACGATTAAAGATGCACAATGGGCATTAGTTGAATTTTTATATGCAATTCAATCGGTAAAAAAGCCAGTTATGAAGCAAACAAATAACTTGCCAGGTGATGTTACATTTCTTGATGAAAAAGATGATGTGCTTTCGCTACTTTTTACACGAGACAATGTCATGGTTGTACTGGTTGCGTCAATTAGCACGGCTATGGAGCTTGCGCAAAAAGTTGATAGTCTCGTATTAGCAACTCCTGTTTGGACACCTGAGGATTCAAAGCCGGTTTTCGTTATTTCAGATGAGTTTTTAAAATCTTTTTTCGTCAAAGCTCCGTAACCCATTTTAATGAACAAGAGGTTATGGGGCAAAAACATATATTTATTTTACACCAGAACTACCCCAACCCATTCAATTCGTCCACAACCATCCGCTATGTTCTGCCTAAATCCATGCGTGTTGTGTTAAAGGTGTTTGATATTAGTGGGCGTGAGATTGTAACACTGGTCAATGCGGAAATGCCCGCGGGAACGCACAC
>JAADGR010000219.1 GCA_013152225.1 Calditrichota bacterium | reverse complement strand
ATTGGTTTATGCCGGCTGTTACTACCCGGAATTGCAGCAGTCGGAAAAATGGCGAAACAAGGGCTTTAATATTCTTTCCTCCGAATTTGAAAGACAAATTTATGCGGACGGCGTGATCAAAGAGCAGTCCACGTTTTATCAAAAGTATATATTTGATTTTGGCGTGTTGGCTCAAATCGCGGCGGATCATGCAAATGTCGAATTTCCTGATACAATTTCACTCAAGTACGAAAAAACGGCAGGATTCATCTACCAAGTTATGGATTGCGCCGGCAATGTGCCGTCCATTGGTGACGATGATGGCGGCAAAGCTGTCCGTCTCAGCGAGGGCGAAACAAATCATTTTCAGTCCCTCTTAAGCACGGCCTCGGTTTTATGTGATGTTCCTGAATTCAAAAATGCCGCAGTATCCTTTTCGGAAGAAACGTTCTGGCTCACCGGTTTTTCAGGCCGACATAAATTTAACAAATTGGCTACATCAAAAGTCCGTCCAATTGTTGCGAATTTTTCCGACGGTGGTTATGTTATAGTTCATAGTAAAAAAAGTCGCCTGGAGCAGCATCTTGTATTTGATTATGGCCCGATCGGCTTGGGAAGTCTTGCTGCGCACGGTCATGCCGATGCGTTGAGTATTATTCTCCATGTCAATGGTGAGCCGGTATTAATCGACAGCGGCACCTTTCTCTATCTCGGTGCAGGTGAATGGAGAGATTATTTTAAAGGCACATCCGCACACAATACGCTCACTGTGGATGAAAGGGATCAGTCGGAAAACGTCGGAGTTTTTCAGTGGGGTCGCAAAGCAAAGGCTGAATTAACACTGCTAAATGAAAGTAATGATGCCGTCACCTTTTCAGCGCGCCACGATGGCTATAAAAAACTTGGCGTTACACACAAACGTCATGTTAAGTTTGATCGTGATTCCCGTTGGATTATTTCCGATGAACTGCACGGCAATGGAGTTCACAAGGCGGATGTTTATTTCCACCTGGCTCCCTGCACGTTTGCGCAGGATGATTCAAAAGAAATTATATGTGTTTTTAATAAATCAAGGATTCGTTTCCAATTTCAATCACCGCAGGTGCTGACGGTAAATATTTTAAATGGCCGGAAAAACCCGATTATGGGCTGGCATTCGGCACGGTTTGGCGAAAAAACAGCACACCCGGTGATTCGAGTTTCGCTTCAGGACAGGCTGCCGCTTCTTCTTACAACACGAATGGACGTAGAGAATGTCGAAAATATTAAATAATCCTTATCTTCTCGCAACATTGGCCGGAGGAATTCTTGGAGTTACTCTCGGAATATTTTCTCATTCTTCTCTGGTTCTTCTCGCACTTTTCGGTGGATGGGTCGGGTTAATCGGGGCGATGATTGCAATAGTTGCGTCCGCCCGGTTTGCCGGTAAAAACATTCATAAAGAAAAAATGCCCGGCAGCGAACAGGCAGTGAAACAGCCATTGCTTCCAAAGCAAATTAATTCGGTTTTTCTTTTTAATACATTGCACAATGTCTCTGCACTGACAACAATTGATCCGCAAAAGGCTGCTGAAATTGTAGAAAAGCTGGCGATGCTCATTCGTGCTTTTACGGAAATGGCCAAGCACGAGTACTCTTTGTTAAATGAAGAATTCAAATACGTCGATCTTTACCTGGCCATCGAGAAGGCACGTTTTGGAGAACGACTGGAAATTGTTCGCAACGTTGCTCCTGAATGTCTCGAAATCAAAGTTCCGAGTTTCCTGCTTTTACCGATCGTGGATAATTGCATTCGTCATGGTGTTGAGGTTTATGAAAAACCCGTCAAAATATTTTTGTCGGCAGAGATGCAGGGGGATCATGTGATCGTCGAAATCAGCGATACTGGCAAAGGAATTGATTCAAGAAAAACAGCGGGAATTATGGAAAAAGGCTCCAGCCTGGCTGCTTTGAATAAAAGGCTCGCAGACTTTTACCGGAACAGAGCAAAAATCAATGTGGAGGCTTTGGCCCCATCAGGCACGCGAGTGCGATTGATTGTGCCGAGGGTTTTCATGAATGATTGAAAAGATTGTGAAAAAAAGGAAATTAGATTTGCACCTGGCAACGTGAAGCAGAAAAGTTTTGGTCTATTGGAAAAGTAGGCCACCAGAGTAACGAATAACTGCTCGAGTTATTCAACAAAAATCAAGTTGCTAAAAAATTAAAAACTGATTATTTTTCTGAAAATCTAATACCCTGTCATAAAATACGAGGTATAGATGAGCACAAGACAAATTGTAATAGAAATCCCTGAAAAAGTTTTGGTAGCTGACAAAACGGATATTAAAACTTTTGGTCAGGAATTAACTACTCTGGCTGCAATTAAACTTTATGAGCTTGGTCGGCTTTCTTCCGGACGGGCAGCCGAATTAGCCGGCATGTCACGAGTTGAATTTCTTTTAACTCTGCGACATTACAAAGTATTTCCTTTGGAATCTGAATTAGAAGAACTAGAGGACTTGCATGCCTAAAGCAATTTGTAATACTTCTCCCTTGCTTTATTTGTATCGCATAAATGCAATTGAGTGGTTGCCGAAGCTATTTGATGAAATTTGCACAACCAATGCCACTGTCTCTGAATTGGAAAATGGGCGAGAAAAGGGCTTTGATGTTCCAATTCCCTATGAGTACGATTGGCTTAAAGTCATTAATCCAAAGAATTTGCCTTCAGAATGGCTTTCTTTGGATTTAGGCGTTGGCGAACTTTATGCTCTTGCCTTAGCATTGGAAAATAAAGATTTTATCATTTTATTAGATGATTTGTTGGCGAGACGCACGGCAAAAGCGGCAGGGTTAACTGTTTGGGGCACATTGCGAGTGATACTTGAAGCGAAAGAAAAAAGAATAATCAATAAAGTAAAGCCCTCTGTTTTACGCTTGAAAGAAGGGGGGCTTTGGTTTTCGGATGATATTTTTAAACGAATATTAAGATTGGCCGATGAAGAATAATTTGTTTCCTGGTATCTGAAAATTAAAAAAAACTCGTTTTGTACTTGGAGAACGACATGCAACAAAAATTAGCAATACTCGTCGGGGTGGTTTTAGTCCTTTTTCTGAATGTGTTTTCTTCCCAGGCTTCAAAATTGAATGTCGCTATTGTGGCAGATTTTAGCAGACTGGATGAGAGCGAAAACAATGTCAATGAATTAAGTGAAATACTTTCCACGGTTTTCGACAGTTTGGCCGGGGAGAAAAATATTACTGTGCAGTCGTTCGATTCGTTAAAAGCCGGACTTGGCACAGATTTGTCCTCGGATATCTTCAATGCAGTTGATCCGATTCAACTTTTACAGGCCAACACTCCATTGCGAATCGACGCGCTTTTATTTGCCTCTATCGGTAAAATAAATAAGAAAAATATTCTGACGATCCGCGCAGCAGAATTTCCTTCCGGTACAACAATCGAGCACATCTCCGTTCCGCTTAAATCTGTTGAACCGGGGAAATTCAAAGAATCACTGGTCGCTCCGTTCAATGCGGTTTTTACATCCTTGCACCAGGATGAGACAACGCTGGGATTCCCGCTGCATCCGGATGAAAAGGGTATCGTCATTGTCGCTGGAAATTTTGATAACGAAAACCTGAAAAATGCCATCGATCGCTTCTCTTCACAATTGTTGCCCGGCGAGTCGGAATCCGATATGATTCCTCCCCGAATTAAACTTTTATCTTATGCCCATGTGGACGACCCCGGAGATGATGAATTTAAACTGGGACAGGCAATTAATGAAAAACTGCATTCCCGGTTTGTCGTGTTTTGGCCGGATTCAGCGGATTCGAATGAACATAAAAGCGCTGAGATTGTGTTCAGTAAATCTCAAGTTCCTACACCTTTTGTTGAGCGATATGCCCCCCTCAATCCGGGTTATAAAAACCTGACAACCTTTCAATGCGGTTTGGATAGCTCTGAAATCGAATTATTGTCGGAAGCCATTTTCCCGATTGGCGAAAATGAGTATCCCCGTTTTGAACAATTTATTGCCGACAGCCTGGATCGGTTTCAGGTTCCTTTGCTCATGAACGTCGCGATGAATAGTCATCACGTTTGGGTGAGTGACTCTACAAATCCCGATCGTGATTCGACTCGTTACACAGTTGCCAAGATGATTTATGAAAATCTGCACGAACGAAAAATGAAATCCGCTGCGACAAAAGGCTGGATCGACTGGAATCTCGGTGCATTTTACCGCCAGAATGCGCAGTTCGATTCCGCTGCAATCCGGCTGGCATCGTGCGATTCGCTTTTCACACTCAGCCACGATTCGCTCGGCCTGGCATTATCTGCGCTGGAAAAGGCAAGGCTTGCTAATGCACAAAAAAAATGGTCGGATGCAAAAACGGCGTATCAGTCCGTACTCGATTTTGTTACAGCACAGCATGATACATTTTCCAGTGCGAATATTTATTCTCATTTGGCGATGATTGCAGAACTTGAGGGCGACAGCGACAGCGCGGAAAACTATTATCAAAAGAGCGCTGAATTGAACAGTGCGCTGCATAATACGTATGGCTCGTTCCGGATTTACGGCCATCTCGGCGAGTTGATGCGCAATGTCAATCAACCTGCCAAATCTTTGGAATATCTGAAAACATCATTGCAGAAAGCAGATGAGATGCATAATGAACCCGTACTGGCGCGTGCGCTCTTTCAACTGGGTGTTACCTCGGTAGTTCTGGGATTGAATGATGAAGCAATTCAGCATTTTCATGATGCTGCCGGCTATATGAAAATTCTTGGTGATTCTGCGGGTTTGGCCCGAGTTGACAATAAGCTTGGCACAATCTACCTGAACCGCAAAGATTACGAAAAAGCGCAGTCCAGCTACGAGGCTGCACTCTATTTGGCAACTCGGCGTGCCGACTCTAGCAACATGCTGCAAAGTTTGTTTAACCTGGGGGAAATGGCTTCGGAGCAAAAAAGGTGGAATTTTTCTCAGGAAAATTTTGATCAGGCTTTAAAAATTGCCAGGGGGCTTGGAAACCCGAGACTGGTTGCGAATGTATTGTATTCCAAAGGACTCGCCCATCTGAAAGAAGGACTTTTACGTAGCGGCTATGACGAAGTAAAAGAAGCTATTGATATGACTAATGGATCTGTGTACGGAACTCCCGAAGAAAGCCGCGCCTTTCTTGCTAAGATAGAAGCCCTCATCGGGGATATGCACGAACTAAATTCGCGAATGAAATACGGAACTTTTCGGAGTAACTAGTGGAATGCACTTTATATGTAAATGACCACTTCCCGCCCTCAAATAACCAAACTGCATAGAAAACTCAATGCTCTCATCGACGAAGCGATCTCAAAAACAGCACCTCAGCAGACATTTATATTGCTTTCCTTGCAATAATCTTTCTTTTTGCTTACCTTTTATTTTAAAAATGAAATATACCGGACAGTTCCTCAGGAACAAAGTCACCTACGCATGTGAATTATAATATCGTAGTGTTATGTATACTTGGGGTTAAAATGTAACAAGTGATTGTCATTGCGAGGAGTGAGGAGCGAACGACAGTTTACCCCGAGTTATCGGGGAACCAATCTCATAACTGCCTGTTAAGCATGAGATTGGTTCGCTCCTTTTTTCCGTTTTCCGAAATGTAAAAAAATATGGCTGAAAACTTGATAGCTTTTAAAAATAAGAAAATCGGTGTTATCCCTCTGAGCTATTATATTGACTGGACCGGGTTGGAAGATTTTCGTGCGTATCATTTTGATGCCGAAGGAATCCCCCGTGTGGACTATGGCTCCAAACTGGGTTTACAATATAACGCGATTACCACGGCACAGTACGGCTTGTTTCAACTGAAAGAGTGGGAAAAAGAAAAGCAAACGGATCGGCTGAATAGTGCTTTTAGCTGTGGGGAATGGTTGATGCAAAATATCCGGGAATGGCGTCCGTCCATCAAGGCCTGGGTCTATGATTTTGGCCTGGTATTCTACGGGCATTCGGGTGCGTGGATTTCCGCTATGGCGCAGGGGGAAGCGATTTCGCTGCTCATCAGACTTTACCAACTCCAGCCGCGACAGGAATTTTTAAATACCGCAAAAGAAGCATTTGCTGCTTTTCTTTATAATGTTGAGGATGGCGGTGTTTGTTCGTATTTAAAAAACGGGGATGTTGTGTTTGAAGAGTATGCGACTTCTGCCGAAGTACATGTCCTCAATGGACACATCTTTGCCCTGTTCGGTGTCCATGATTATGCTGCGTTTTTTGGAGACAAGGCTGCAACGGAACTCGAGCAGCGAGGTGTGGCTACGCTTGTCGGGAACTGGAAGCATTGGGATACGGGGTATTGGTGCCGCTACGATTTATTCGCAAAGAAACGACTGGCATCGACCATGTACCAGGAGCTTCATGTTCGCCAGATGAGAGCTTTGGCTGAACTTTATGCTGCGGATGAATTTTTCCGCCTGGCGGACCGCTGGCAAGGTATGCTGAAAAATCCCGTTAACAGGGTGCGATGGTTTTTGCATAAAGTTTTTGAAAAATTAACGATCAGGAATCAGGCATTTTGAAAAAGCTGTTAATGCTCTCATACTATTTTCCCCCGATCGGAATGGGTGGAACGCAGAGAGCGGCGAAATTTGCCAAATATTTGCCGGAGTTTGGCTGGGAGCCCACGGTTGTAACCGTAAAACCCATCGCCTATTGGGCGCTGGACCCGGCTTTGCTCGATGAACTGTACGCGGTACGCATTATCCGCACGGAATCTTTTGACCCGCAGAGGTTGATGGCAAAATATCGTCCGTCAAAAAGGGAACCTGCGGGAGCGAAAAGAAATGGCGGTTTAGTTTCTGCTTTGAATGAATTCGTCATCCCGTTTTTTCTTTTGCCCGACAGCAAGATTCTGTGGAAGCACCATGTCCTCAAAACTATCGATGAATTGCTGGTCCATGAAAAGTTTGATGCATTGTATACAACCTCGCCACCGCATTCGGTGCAACTCATCGGCAAAAAACTGGCAAAAAAATACGGCCTTAAATGGGTGGCGGATTTCAGGGATTCCTGGGCCGGGGGCGTTGTCGTGCATGAGCCGACAATTTTTCAGCGACGAATGAATCGGTTTTTGCAAAAGCGAGTATTGAATGCGGCTGATGTTGTTGTCTGCGTTACCGGGGAAATGAAAAAAGAATTCGATCAATTGGCGGCAAATGTCCATTGGATTCCGAATGGTTTTGATCCTGCTGATTTTCCTGCGGCGGAGAAAGAAAAAAAGAAAAAGTTTGTTTTTTGCCATTGCGGGACTATTACAAAGTTCAGCCATCCGGAAGGACTGCTGTGCGCTTTTTCAGAACTAAAAACCAAAAAGCCGGAATTGTATAAACAAATACTGTTTCGCTTTGTGGGACATGATTCGCTGGGCAATTTTCTAGAACTTGTTAAAAAATTTAATGTGCAGGATGCCGTCGAATATCACGGCTACAAAACGCACCGCGAAGCTTTGCGCGATCTTGTGAACGCCGATGCCTTGTTGCTCATTGCTCTCGGAAAGCCCGGAGACCATTTTATTCCGGGAAAAACTTTCGAGTATTTGGGCGCTTCTAAACCGGTCCTTGCACTCACAAACATTGTCGACACAAAATCTCTTTTGGAAAAGTTCACCCGTGTTTTTATATTAGACCCGGAAAACCCGAATGCGATTATTGAAACAATTGAAAAGATTATTCATTTTCGTGCGCGAGAGACGAAAAATGATGTACAAAAATATAATAGAAAACTGCAAACAAAACAGCTTGCAGAAATACTCGACGATTTGATTGAATGAAAATGCTAAAGAAATATCTAAAAGATTTGCAAATGACTTTGAACCGGGGAGACGCGCGGGAGGAAAGTTACTACGCGCATCTCAAAGATTTGCTTTTATCTTTTGCTAAAAACAAAAGCTTAAAAAACCGGATGTGACAATTCTGCCTAAAAGAACCGAAGCTGGTAATCCGGATTTTCGTGTATGGGATGGCAATAACCATATCACCGGATATATTGAGGCGAAAGATCCTTCCGTGAAAAATCTGGACTATATCGAGGGATCCGAGCAACTTGTACGTTACTGTTCTACTTTTCCTAATGTGATTCTGACCAATTTTTACGAATTTCGCCTTTACCGGTACGGTGAATTAGTCAGCCAGGTGAGCGTTGGACGTGCTGTCATTGCCCGTAAATTACAAACTGCGCCGCCGGTTGAAAACGAGAAGGGCCTTTATGAATTACTCGACAGGTTTTTCTCATTTTCATTGCCTTCCATTCAAACCTCTAAAGCGCTTTCCCTGGAACTTGCCAAACGAACCCGTTTTTTGCGCGACGAGATCATCAGTATCGAACTTGCCGAAGAGCAAAAGAAAAATCACAAGGCGATTTCAGGTTTTTATGAGGCGTTTAAAAAATACCTCATCGGCACACTGAGCGAAAAACAATTTGCCGATCTTTATGCGCAAACCATTACCTACGGCCTTTTTGCCGCCAGAAGCAGGGCAGAAAATGATTTTAATCGTAAACTGGCTTTTACCTACATTCCCAATACTATCGGCATTTTAAGAGATGTATTTCAATTTATTTCATTAGGCGATGCTCCAAAGCCTTTGCAGATTATTGTCGACGACATTTCCGAGGTTTTAAAGGTTACGGATGTAAAGAACATCTTGCAAACCTATTTCCGGGAAGGCAAAGGTAAAGACCCGATCATTCACTTTTATGAAACTTTTTTATCTGCTTACGATCCGGCTATTCGTGAGCGGCGCGGGGTTTACTACACTCCGGAACCGGTTGTCAGCTATATTGTAAAATCGCTGCATCAATTGCTGAAAACGCATTTCAATTTGTCCGATGGTCTGGCAAATGAGAATGTTACCATTTTGGATCCTGCCGCGGGCACATTGACCTTTCCGGCCGAGGCTCTCAAAATTGCCGTTGCCGAATTTATCCAAAAATACGGCGAAGGCGGCAAGCACAATTTTATCAAAAGACAGATTTTGCCCAACTTTTATGCTTTTGAATTGATGATGGCGCCTTATGCTATTGGCCATTTAAAGATGTCTTTTCTTTTTGAGGAATTGGATTATCACCTGGCCGAAGACGAACGTTTTAACCTTTACCTGACCAACACGTTGGAGATAGAAGAACTTGAACAGATAGACATTCCCGGTCTAAGTTCCTTAAGCGAGGAAAGTCATCTTGCAGGTAAAGTAAAAAAAGAACAGCCGATTTTGGTTATTATGGGAAATCCACCTTATAGCGGTATCTCGGCTAATTCAAACGAATGGACGGAACGGCTTTTAAAAGAGGATATTGGCGGCGCACAAAGCTATTACAAAGTGGACGACGAACCTCTTGGCGAGAGAAATCCAAAGTGGTTGCAAGACGATTATGTAAAGTTCTTACGTTTTGCGCAATGGAAAATAGATCAAGCCGGTTTCGGCATTGTGGGGATGATTACAAACCATAGTTATTTGGACAATCCCACCTTCCGCGGTATGCGGCAAAGTTTGACCAAAACTTTCAACGAAATTTATATACTCGACCTGCACGGCAATTCCTTGAAAAAGGAGACCGCTCCTGATGGCAATAAGGATGAGAATGTCTTTGATATTCGCCAGGGTGTTGCCATTGCAATTTTTATAAAGCAGAAAAATAAAAAAGGCTGCAAGGTTTATCACAATGATCTCTATGGCTTACGGGAAGAGAAATACCAATGGCTTGTTAAAAACGATTTTAAAAAGAAGAATTATAGCGAAATTAAACCGCAATCGCCCTGGTATTTCTTTTTTCCAATGGCGATTGAGCGCTTTTATGATTATTTGCACTGGAAGTCAATAAATCAAGTATTCCCGTTAAATG
>JAADGR010000450.1 GCA_013152225.1 Calditrichota bacterium | reverse complement strand
AAAACCGAATTATGGAGATTGCGTTATCCTCGCTATTCCGAGGTAAAGGAAAAATTTGAGGCTTTACTACGGCAAGCAAAACTTCCACCGGATGTCCGCCTGCAGCCGCCGTCTTATTTTGAAGGCGAAAAATTCAGTCTGACAATGACTTTCAGAACCGTGGACGATTTGACCGAAAAGCTGAGAATCCTTGAGAGGAATAATGTTGACGTTTTTCAGAAAATGATTGATTTGACATGATTGATTTCCCAAGCCGAAAAACTTTTACCCCCGCAAAAATTTTTGTGGAGGAAAGCGTCGAAAACACGGAATTGACGCAAAAGCTTTTGCAGCGGTTTTCAACTCTGCCGGTAGAGCATATTGCGGACGCCAATGAGCTGCTTAACAAAGCCGCTGCCGAAGGCCGCAAGCCTTCCTGGCAGGGAACGATTCTTCTGGCAAAACAGCGCGGCCCGTTTTTGCGTTATTGTCCCGGCACGCAAAATCATATCTGCTGTATGTATCACAATCTGGACGTAGCTGCCGGCTGCGATCTTGATTGTAGTTATTGCATATTGCAGGGTTATCTGAATAATCCGCTAAAAACCTTTTATTGCAACATGGACGACATGTATGCCGAACTGGATCGTGCTCTTTTGCATCATCCCAACCGCTTTTACCGCATCGGCACAGGCGAACTGAGCGACAGCTTGACGTTTGATCATTTCATTCACATCGATGCCGATTTGGTTGGCTATTTTTCGGACAAGAAAAACGCCATCATTGAATTGAAAAGTAAAAATGTCCATATAGAAGACCTGCTTGGACTCGAACATAACCGCCGTACCGTGATTTCCTGGTCGCTGAATGCAGAAACAATGGCCGGGAGTGAGGAGCCGGATGCGCCCACTCTTGACGACCGACTGGCAGCATCCAAAGAGATGCAGCGCGCAGGCTACCGTCTCGGCTTTCATTTTGATCCGATGCTAGACCATGAGGGCTGGGAGGAAGGATACCGGGAGACGGTCGACAAAATATTCACTTTCGCCAAACCGGAAAATATTGCCTGGATCAGCCTTGGGGCGCTGCGTTACCCCGCCGGCTTTGATCAGATTATCCGCGAAAACCATCCCGATTCGCGCATCGTTCTCGGCGAACTTTTGCCGGGCCTGGATAAAAAATTGCGCTATTTTATGCCTATTCGCGTGGAAATGTTTGAAAAAATGTACCGGTGGATAAAAAGTTATTCGCAGGATGTTTTGGTTTATCTTTGCATGGAAAATGATGAGGTGTGGCGAAAATCATTCGGCTGGTCCCCCGGCAGCAGCGCCGCGCTAAAAAGGATGCTGGACGAACGGGTAAAGTGAGATCGACAAATGCGCCGTTGCAAATATCAAGGTAAAACTATTTGGGACAAAACAATTGACGAACAAAACTTGTCATTGCGAGGAGTGAGGAACGAACGACGAAGCAATCTCATAACTGCCTGCAAAGCATGAGATTGCTTCGCTCCACTCCGTTTCGCTCGCAATGACATTTAACTCTCGTTCCCACGTTTTACGTGGGAATGAATCTCTGGACGCTCTGCGTCCGGTTTGCTCGTATAAACTAAATATTATCATCTCTCAACACTCCACGCAGAGCGTCGAAATAAGCATTCCCACGCAGGAGCGTGGGAACGAGAACATGCTTTTCAACGTTTTACGAATCATCCGGACTTTTGCACCAAGCCCAAAACCCTGCATGGCGAACCGCTCCCGTTTTCAATGGGCAGAGCGCCGATAAAAACAAGGTTGTCGCAGCAGTCCAGCGATTCCAGGCGGTTTAGATTTTCCAGGTGAAAAACACCGTGTTCAGCTAAAAAGCGGTTTGCGGCAAAATCTTTCGCCAGCCCGCCGTCAATGCCCGGCGAATCAATACCGATGCCGATAATCTGCCGTTCTTTTGCCAGGAATTTGGCCGCATCCAACGCAATACCGGGGAAATGCATTCGCTCTTTTTCCGAACCGAAATAGTGTTCACTGTTTTGCCAAAATCGGCTCCAGCCGGTTTGCAAAAGAACAAGGCTGTGAGATTCGATTGTTGTGAATTTTTCTTCCCATTGCAAAATATGGTTCCTGGAAATTAAAAAATCACGGTCTTGCAGAGCGGGTTCGGAAAAATCCAGTTTGAATGCTTTGCTGATGAGACTTTCGGCGGGAATAGCAGAGACATCCGCGCCGTTTGCGACAAAATGTTTTGCCGCGCCGATATGTGTTCCGCTGTGTTCGCCGATCGCCACCCTGTTCAAATTGAAACCGTGGTGTCCAAAGTTTGCCACCCGGCGGATTACTGTTTTCGGATCCCCGGGCCAGTGCGGCATTTTTTCCGAAATCGGATGCGTCAAATCAACAATTCGATAATTTTGCAAATCCATTGAAACTCCTGTGAAAATCATCCTGTCAAATTTAATCAAATTTTCTTATCTTACAAACAATAAACGATAATCATCTTTGACAACTGTTTGACTATCTTTTGACTACTATTCCTCCATTGTCGAAAAAATCTCTGACTATAAATTGACCACTTTTTGAATATGAACTATAAACTGTCAATCAAATGAAATCCATAGATCCAACTCCCTCTCCCGAATGGCCATCCTTTCCCGATTCGGCAACCGTTCTGCCTTTATTACAGAATGAGCCTGAATTAACGGTCATGCCGTTGAGCAAAGCCATTATCAAACTGGCCGGGCCGGCCATGGCTTCAATGCTTTTCATTATGGTTTTTCAGTTAGTGGATGCCTGGTGGGTTGGAAAACTCGGCGCACAGCCTTTGGCAGGCGTGAGCGCCGCGGCCTTTTTGTTATGGTCATTGGAATCGGTCGCGACGCTCGTCAGCACGGGGGTGAATGCTTTAGTGGCGCGCTTTGTAGGTGAAAAGAACCTCGACAAAGCAAGCCTGGTTATCGGGCAGGGAACGCTGCTGTCGATATTTTTATCCCTTGTATTCAGCAGCGTCGGATTGGTCTATCAATCCCGAATTTTTAGTGCCATGGGAATTCATGCCGACGTGATAAAAGCAGCCACAGATTATATGGCCGTCATCCTTATTGGCCTGGTCGCAGTTTTCCTGTCATTTGCAATAGATGCTGCTTTCCGTGGAATGGGAGATACCAAAACGCCGCTCAAACTGGTTGCTGCCGGTTTGTCTTTGAATATTATTTTGGATCCCTTTTTAATTTTCGGCATCGGCCCGTTTCCGCGCATGGAAACTGCCGGTGCGGCGCTCGCCACAATTATCGCACACGGATTTGTTGCTGTCTTTGGAATTATTTTATTGCAGCGTCGTAAGGTCAAGATCAAATTTCATCAGGGATTAATAAACTATGATTTGCTGTGGAAAATCACTCGCATCGGTGCACCCATTGCCTTCAGTGGGGTGATGTTCAGCGTCAGTTACATGTTTCTCACCCGGGTAATCACCCGCTTTGGCCCGGAAGCGCTTGCTGCGCTTGGACTGGGACATCGAATAGAAGGTCTCTCCTATTTTGCCGCGGTAGGATTTTCCATTGCTTCGGCTACACTCGTGGGGCAAAATCTTGGTGCGGGCAAACCAAAGCGTGCAGAAAAAGCCGCCTGGCTTACCATCCTTTATATCTCCATCTTGCTTCTTTTTCTCTCCGTACTCTATTATTTTTTTGGAGGCCCCATTATTCGCTTTTTCATTAACGATGCAAAGGTGATTATGGAGGGAACGCAATACCTCAAAATCATCGCTTTGTTTGAAGTTTTTCTCGGATTTGAAATTGTGTTTGAAGGAGCTTTTAGCGGTGCCGGAAACTCACTCCCGCCGATGCTTGTTGCCGTGCCCATCACCTGGCTGCGCATTCCCCTGGCCATCTATCTGGCAGATATTGTTGGCATGGGTAGTAGTGGCATTTGGTGGACGATTGCAGTCACAACCGGCTTGAAAGGCATTCTGCTGGCGTTATGGTTCCTGCGCGGGAAATGGAAATTAAAACAAATATAAAATAGCTGTCGTTTTTAATGTTCAGGATATTTCGAGTCAGAGCTTCGAAAGCAATGAAGAAACAGGCAAAACGATTTAGAGGCTACCAGTCAACTATAATCATTCATTTTTCCATATCAAAATGATGTTTTCGTGTTTATTTTTTTGAGATTTATTGTTTAATCATTAACGTTTCATCTTTGCAATTTCTTCCAATCTTGCAATAATCGGTAAATGCTGCGGGCAAATATCCTCGCACTGACCGCATTCGGTACACCTGGCGGCCCAGTCCGTGGGAATGTCCCAATGCCATTTCAGACGATCAAGGAGTTGACTGTCCTTCTTGTAAAGCACTTTAAAATTATACGCTTCCATATATTTCGGAATCGGAATTTCAACCGGACAATTATCGCAGTACTGGCAGCCGGTACACAGTCCTTCGAACGATGCTGCTGCGGAATCCTTAATCGTTTGCAGCTTTTCTGCCGTTATATTTTGATAGCTCTCCACCGCCCGGACGGCCTCATGAATTTCCTCCATTGTGCTGAACCCTACCAGAGCGGTGGTAATTTTTTCATGCGCGAAAATAAAATGCAGCGCTGCCTCGACAACGGATTGATCCTTTCTGGTTTTGATAAAGTCAAACACTTCAGGATGCTGCGGAATGATGCCACCGCCGAGCGGATTCATGACCACACAGCCAATGTCATATTTCTTAATTGCGTCGAATGCCTCTTGCCTGACGGTAAAATTATAAGCGGAATAGCCGAACAGCACAGCCTCGAAAATATTCTCCTCCAGCAGTTCCCTGATATGATCGCCGATAAGATGGCTGGATACGCAGATATGCTTGATCAAGCCTTCCTCTTTCAGCCTGATAAAAATTTCCAGCACACCGTTCTTTTTTCGTTCGTACCATTTGTCCAAATCGGTTACATTCCAGACATGATAAAAGTCGATGGAATCCAGGTTCAGCCGTTCGAGCTGCTTTTCAATTTCACGGCGAATTTTTTCTTTTTTTGATTCAAACGTTTTTGTGGACGAGTAGAAAGGGATATTTCTTTTTTTAAACTCGTTAAAAGCTTTCCCGTAAACCACTTCACTCTTTATCCCAAAATAGAGCGGGGCCGTATCAAAATAATTGATCCCCAGTTCCGCCGCCTTGACCATCATTTCCACGCAAGCGTCCTGGTCATCCATATTCTTAAAACGCATGCCGCCAAACCCAATGATCGACAAGTCTTTCCCTGTCCTGCCGTGTCTTTTGTAGATCATCCACTATCCTTTTCAAAAAAACTTTGAGTAATCCAACTCGCTTTTATCACAATATGTTTTGATCCTGTTCGATTTAATTGCAGAACTCCCGGCGTCCCGTGATACTCGCCGTCCTGTCTCCGGAGTACGCATATTGCCGGTTGTTAAAAATAATGATCAATGTAATAAAACAGGATTAAAATATCCACATTTAATCGGAACATTTTTCCTTTGCTTTTCCCGGGTAAATTTAATATAATGCTCTAAACCAAATGAACAATGGTTTTAAAACGGGGCAACAAATGAATACAAAATAAAAAGGCACAGCACAGATATTTATCTGCGGTGTGCCTTTTTTTGTTTTGCAACCGGGTGTTATTAGCGAACCCCGCAGTAAGACCTGAATTCATAATTAAATTGGAGGTCGGTTATGGATTGGAAAAAAATAATTGCAGGTATTACGGTTGGTGCTATTGTCGGCATAGCAGGAACCTTTTTCGCCCTGCAAGGAAGGATTGCAAAGCTGGAAGGGATTGTAGATCAACTTAGAGGCAGTTCTCACCAAATAATATCAGGTGAGTCACAATCAGAACAACATCCATCTTGGCCACGTTCACCAGATGGTAAATACAAAGCTGTTCGTGTTGTATCAGGAAATGATGAACATTATCAAGTAAAAGAAATCGGAACGGGCCGTATAGTTTGTACCACCCACGCACAATATAAGACGCCAAACAAGGCGAAAGCCGGTCTGTTTAGTCCAGATTCAAAAAAAATTGCTGTTGCTTACCATTACGGGCAAGGCGATAATTACACATGGATAGGTATTTGGGATATTGAGACGTGCAACTTAATTGATACAAAACGGCGGTCTGGTTGGACAACTGATATTTACTGGGTCTTTACGCAATAGATCAGTATCCCGACCAAGGTGAGCCTGTTCAGATCGGTTCTATATTAAAGGTCCTGTACAACTCTGATATAATCGAATGAAGTCCTTATGATAAGAACTTCATTCAAGTCATTCCTTCCGTCTCAAGTTGCACTTGGGATGGAACTAACATTTGGAAAGACACTGAAAAAAGCTTAGTTTTGGTTTTGTCTTATTTGCCACAAAAAAACAAGTTCTTTATTTTGCAACCACTACAAAATCAATGCTTAAAATGGCGTTTGCTTTTACTTTCACATTAAGATCTGCCTCTGCAATTCTTGAAGCAAAACTTCATTTTGCTGTTTGCGTCGAGTCAAACTTGGGACGCAGGAGAAATAATCGAAATATTTTCGCACCGCGCGCAGGTAATTAAATTGGATGGATGTGGACTTCCCCCACGACTACAAGTCTTGCTCTGTGCTATGGAGCAGTTTTTCGAGTGTCATGGTGCACCTCCTTGTTTTAGTTAATAGTGGCCAATCTTTATAACAAGGGGGCCCGGCCGTGTTTCTTTTATTTTTCGCCGAACCCAGCAGTAATATAATAAATTCCTTGCAAAAGACCTATATTTAGCCTATAATAAGGTCAACGCAATAAGGAGAAAAATCTCATGAAATATAGCGAATCCGTTAAACCCATCAGCTACTTTAAGGCTCATGCTTCAGAAATAGTGCGAGATGTTGTCGATAACAACAAGACGATGATTATTACTCAAAACGGTGAGGCAAAGGTCATATTGCAGGATGTTCGATCCTATGAACAATTACAAGAAAGCCTTGCCCTGTTAAAAGTATTAGCATTGAGTAATAAAAATTTAAATGAAGGTAATTTCAAACCGGCAGGTAAAGCATTCAAAGATATAAGACGTAAAATCGATGACAGGCATTCGGCATGATTTTTCAAGTCTATATCATAGCCGATGCCGAACAAGATATCGTCGATATTTATGATTATATTGCGCTTTCAGACTCGATTGAAAGAGCAGAATATGTTTACAAAAACATTGAAGATAAATGTTCAAGTCTGAGCGAGTTTCCGAACAGGGGCCATGTTCCACCAGAGTTAGAACGAATTGGTATTTTTGACTATAAAGAAATACATTTCAAACCATATCGCATCATTTATAACATTATTGATTTTAAAGTTTATGTCCATTGTGTTTTGGACGGAAGGCGGGAATTGCAAATATTGCTTGAAAGGCGATTATTGCGATAAGCATAATAATTTTCTTCAAAAAAACCGGTTTCATTTTTATTGTAACCGCTGCTACACCTGCAAGGGAGGTCACAATGCGTTTGGACAGGTAATGAAACAACGCTCTTTGGCGGCGATATTTACGCGCAAAAACTTGATCCCGGCGGCAACAAAGTTATGGCCAACGACGGTTCGGTTATTTTACTACGGGGTTCCTTGAAAATAAGCTTTTAAATTGTAAATTACCCGGGTTCTGATAAATGACAATAATCAATGCTGCACGGAGTGAGAACAGATACCCAACCGTTCTCAATTGACCGCTACCGCTATCCATAGGGACCAGAAATGATCAGATTTCTATCGTCGATTTTTGCTTTCCTTATTCTTTTCAGTACCAATATGTCCGGGAAAACCGAAATATTCCGGATGCCCCAAAGCGACCGCCGGAAAATCAACATGGACTCCGGCTGGCTGTTTTATCGCGGCGATATTAATGGCGAGGAAGAAACGCACCAGGTGAATCAACGTCCCTGGGAAAAAGTCGACCTGCCGCACGAGTGGAGCATCGAAGGGCCTTTCTCAAAAGAAAATA
>JAADGR010000162.1 GCA_013152225.1 Calditrichota bacterium | reverse complement strand
AAACCAGGTGGTCGGCACAATTCAAAGAAGCCGCACCACTGCCGACGATCACAGTGTCCAACTCGTAACAAGGGAACTCGAGTCCCTCAATAGCAATCGATGTTTTTTCCATTCAAAACTCCATCAGGTAAAAAATGCTAATTTTAAAGCACTTCGTTTTTTCTCTATTTAAAGCTGCTTATCATAGTCTAGGCAAATGAAAACCACCATCCACATTTATCACTTCGCCGGTGGAATAGGAAAGATAGCCGAGCGCCATGGCCAAAACAGCCTGCGCAATATCGTCCGGCTTGCCCCATCGTTTGATCGGCAGCAAACCTTCTTCTATTAACTTGTCGTATTTCTCCCTGACTACATGGGTCATGTCCGTGGCAATAATGCCCGGCCTGATTTCATAAACTAAAACATCATATTCTGCAAGTCGATCGGCATAAAGTTTCGTCATCATGCTCACACCGGCTTTAGAAATACAGTATTCCCCCCGCGCTGGAGATGAAGCATAAGACGACAGGGAAGCAATATTGACAATTTTGAAATCCCGCTGCGGGGTTTCTTTTTTCTGTTCAATCATCCAGTTTGCAACTCCCTGGGTAAGAAAATATGGGCCTTTGAGATTGATGCCGAGAACGCGGTCAAAACTTTCTTCGGTAGCTTCCAGAACATCCAGTCTCTGCTTTGGCGCCACGCCGGCGTTATTCACCAAAAGATCGAGGCGGCCAAAATGTTCGCGAATGGTGTCGATTAACTTTTTGCGATCTACTGCCAAAGAAATATCGGCTTGCGCATACAAAACATCGACGCCTTTGCTGCGAATCGTGTCCAGCGTTTCAGCAATTTCAGTTTGTAGAAAAACGTCATCAATGACAATGTCAAAATTGTTTTCAGCCAACTTTTCTGCAATTCCCCTGCCGATGCCACGCGCGGCACCCGTGATCAATGCAACCGGTTTGTCCATTTTATGACCTCATTGTGTGAAATTAATGATTTTATCCTTTTGCCGCCTTGGCGCGCCAGGAAACTTGAAAACCCGGATATAAATAACAAACAATATAAAATTATTCAATTTGCTAATCAAGCAGTTTCTGAATTTTGGGGTAACACATCACTTCTTTGCCGGAATGAATGAGAAACTTGACATAATTGATTAATTTTTGTATACTCAAAGGCCATGTTATAAAATAAAATGAGAGCAAAATGATGTAATGAGCCAACCCCTGGATTTTTCTTCAACAGACCCAGGGTAAATAATAGAGAATATTTAAGGAGAAAGCTGAATGCCAGAAGAAACGGGAAAAATCAGCCGATTTGTTAAACATCTTTCGGACGACGAGAACAAGCTACTGGTTAAATTACGACAAAGGCGTGCGGCTAAAAATATTAACAAAGAATACCAGGAGCATTTATCAAAAGGGGATCGTATTGCCGATGCTCTTGCGGATACTATCGGATCATGGAGATTTATTATTTTGCAGTCCATTATCCTGGTAGTATGGATGATTCTCAACCTGGTGGCATGGATGCATCATTGGGATCCCTATCCATTTATTTTGCTCAATTTGACACTGAGTTTCCAGGCCGCATATTCAGCGCCGGTTATTATGATGAGCCAGAATCGTCAGGAAAAAAAGGACCGTCTTCGCTCCATCAACGATTATGAAGTCAATCTGAAGGTAGAAGTTGAAATCCAAAAATTGCATGAAAAAGTTGACAGGCTTTTAGAAGGAATGAGGAAAGTTGAAAAAGCATAACCCGGGAATTGCCGAGTCAAGATCATTAATAAAATAGAGAGAGAAACATGAAAAAGTCAAAATTTCAATCAAATAAAAAAAAGCCCAACCTGGAAATAAACAAACCTTCGGAAACGCAGGGCAAAACACCTCATTGGAATTTTCTGTTATGGTATATTCTGATGACAATCATTTTTTTCTATTTTTTCCAAAACTCTATGCGAACAAAACGGGAAGTCATTCCATACAGCCAATTTCAGGAGTATCTGAAAAACAGCCAAATCGATACATGTGTTGTCAGCCAAAAGAATATAACCGGGATCTTGAAACTAAAGGATAAAAAAACGGGAAAACCCCGCCATTTTATTACGGTGCCGTTATTAAACAGTGATCTTGCTTCTCAGTTGGAACAGCATAATGTAAAATTCAGTGTCAAAGCAGGCAGCAGCATGTTCACCCTATTATTGATTAACTGGGTGCTGCCGATCTTTTTCTTTGCAATAATCTGGATTTTTATTTCCCGAAAGATGGGAAAGGCCGGGACAAATTTTCTCAACCTCGGTCAAAACAAAGTGCATATTCATGCGGACAATTTGCCCCAGGTTACGTTTAAGGATGTTGCCGGTGTTGCGGAAGCGAAACAGGAACTACAGGAAAGCATCGAGTTTCTTAAAGAGCCGGAACATTTTCAACGGCTGGGAGGAAGAATGCCCAAAGGCGTCCTTTTAGTCGGGCCCCCGGGAACAGGAAAAACATTATTGGCACGCGCGGTTGCCGGTGAATCCCATGCTCCTTTTTTCAACATCAGCGGCTCCGATTTTATTGAAATGTTTGTGGGCCTGGGTGCAGCACGGGTTAGAGATTTGTTTGAGCAGGCCAGGCAAAAATCTCCATGCATTATATTTATTGATGAATTGGATGCTATCGGACGATCCAGAGGCGGCCCCATGGTTATGGGCGGCCATGATGAACGGGAACAAACCCTCAATCAACTCCTGGTGGAAATGGATGGTTTTGATCCGGCCACCGGCGTGGTCGTTATGGCCGCAACCAACAGACCCGAAATCCTGGATAAAGCGTTACTGCGCGCCGGCCGTTTCGATCGCCAGATCATCGTTGATAAACCGGATTTGAAAGACCGGAAAGAAATCCTTGAAATTCACATACGGAAATTAAAACTGGGCAAGGATGTTGATCTTCAAGTTATCGCCCAGCGCACACCCGGATTTGTCGGCGCCGATCTGGCCAATGTTGCCAATGAAGCCGCCATTCTCGCGGCGCGGATGGATCATAAAGCCGTAATGATGATAGATTTTGAAGCGGCTATTGACAGGATTATTGCCGGGCCTGAAAAGAAAAACAGAGCCCTGGGGCCGAAGGAAAAGCACTGTGTGGCTTTTCATGAGTCCGGGCACACCCTCGTCGCTGAAATGGTCCCGAACGGCGAACCTGTTCACAAGGTTTCCATTATTCCTCGGGGCATGGGCGCCCTGGGTTACACCTTGCAACTGCCGGTGCAGGAAAAATTCCTGTCGACCAAAAAGGAGTTGGAGGATCAGATCGCCATTCTGTTGGGTGGGCGAGTTTCCGAGGAAATTGTCTTCGGGGATGTATCGACAGGGGCGCAAAACGATTTGGAAAGAGCGAGTGAAATTGCGCGCAGCATGGTCTGTCAACTGGGAATGAGTGAAAAACTGGGGCCGCTGACATTTGGCAAAAAACAGCAATTGCAATATCTCGGCGTGGAGTACGGCGAAGAAAAAAATTACAGCGAAGAAACCTCCCGCCTGATTGATTCTGAAGTAAAACAGCTCATCGAAAAGAACCACAAACGTGCACGACAGATTTTGCTGGATAACAGAAAAACGCTCGATGCCCTGGCGGCCTTGCTGGAAGAAAAAGAGGTGATCAGCGGGGAAGAAGTGAAAGAGGTGATGGAAAAAACAAAAAAAGAATAATTATCTTTTCTATATAATATCTCAGTTACGGGTGGATAGAATAAGAGTTTGAGAGCAAAACAAAAAATATCATAACAATAGAATAAAGCAAGTCACTCCGGCGAATGCCGGAGTCTCCTATAATCAAGAGGTTGGAGATTCCGGCATGCGCCGGAAAGACTCGCCCAAGCAGCGTCATAAAATCTTGATCGAATTTTCCGCCCATAGCTGATATGTTTCCTTTTCCTAATATCCAATAATGTTTGAGGAATGCTGGAAAGTCACGCTTTGATTTCACGAACCGCATACTTTATCAATTGCTTTAAGAAGATCGGTGGACTCGACCGGTTTGTCAAATATTTTCACAATACTATCGATCTCGGACACTCTTTGATTAATAGCTGCCGAATTCACTTTCCCGGAAACGATGATAACCGGCGTTGCTGCATTCAGAGCGATTTTCTTTTTTTTCTCCAAAATTTGAAAACCCGTTTTCCATCCGTCCGGGGGTAGTATTATATCTAAAAGAAGAACATCAAAGATTTCGTTTTTTAACGCTTCTATTGCCTCAGCCTGATTGCGAGCCTGTTTAATGATATAGTTTCTTTGCTCAAGAAGGTTTTTAAAAGCAAGACGTACATTCACTTCATCATCAACGATTAACACCTTTCTCATTATGCTCTCCTCATTTTAATTTTGCACAATCGTAACGCACCTTAAAGCATGCGTCGCACAATCACATTATTTGCGCATCAGCCAAATCCTGGATCGCCCGGGCAAAGTCAAATGCAGTTGCCCCCCTTGACTTTCAATTTTTTCACCTGTAAATCCGTCAGCAAATGAGCCTGCATTCGCCGCAGAAAAAGTTACGCTCGTCTCTTTTTGATTGTAATTTTGGATGAACCAGCCGGTTTGTCCCAACGGCTGCAACGCCACTCTCGTCGGGGCATCCAGTTCCAACCCCAATTTTGAGTTAAAGACTTGCCGAATGGTATTTGCCCAGGATTGAGAAATTTCGAGCAGTTGCAACCGGCGGGGACAAAGCAAAACCTCTCCGACAGCATCAAAATCGGCTTGGGAAAATGTATGCGTGTTGAGGACAAAGACATTGTCCTTTTTTGTCAGAAAAGGAATTTTGCCGCTTCTGACCTTTGCCGACAAAAGCACTTTTGCATCTTTGGTCATTAGTTTTGCTTCCAAAGCAAGAGGCGTGTGCATGGGGGAAATTCGTATCGGCCAGCCCAAACCGGCTATTTCGGCCAGTTTTTCTCCGTCTTTTGCATTAGCCAAAAATCCCGCTGTGAAAATAATCGTCGCCTTTTGCTGCAATGAATTTTGCACCTTTGCCAAGATACCCGAGTCAGTCGCGGCCTGTGTCGGCAGGAAAATCACGTTTGCGCCTTGCGGATATTTTGAAACAGGTACCAGCGGCACACCCAGCATACCGATATAATCCATAATATACAAATCACCGCCGGCATCACTGTTTGGCGGTTTGTAAGCGGCCACGCCGGTGACCGGATGTTTCGCCACAGCCCTGGCCAAATCCGCCAGCTTTTCAAAATTCATGCGCAGTAAATGATGGCCGGGATGTCCGTTGACAAAATCAAAATAGTTGAAAAGTACGATTTCTTTTGCCCCGGCAAGAACCGTCTGATAAGCTTGTTCGATAAAGTCCTTGGCGTTACAATCGCCGTGATCGAACCAGGCGCCGCCGATTTTGTTTCCGGCAATAGAACTAAGCCAGCGATAATTGACAAAACCTTCATAAGGCTGGACAAAACCATAGCGCTGCGTGTATTGCCCGCGCGTTTCTGTGCCGACCCAAACCTTGTCGAATAATTTTGGCTCCCGGGCGACATCATACCCGAAAAGGTGAAAACGGTCGTACCATTGCGGGTATTTTATAATTATCGTAATGTTCGGATTTACCTCTCTTGCCGGCTTGATGATGATTTTTTCGGCCAATCCGACTAAAAGATCACGGCGGTACTGAGACCAACTACGAGATCCTTTGGCCGCCCTGGATTCGGCACTGGTGTCCGCAGTACAGAAAAAATCATCAATAATGAAAGTATCAAATATCTTTGCCCCCATGCGCACAACTTTTTCCACATCTTGCTGCGTTTTTTCATTCTGCCAGTTAAACCACCCCAATGGCGCTTCCTGGCGAACGCCGAAATTTTTGCCCGGTACTGTGGCAATTCCGCCTGCGACTTGAATGTTATTCTCAAGAAAATAATCCCGCACTTTTTCCAACAACTGTTGATCCACAACAAGTCCGCCGCGGTAAACTTCAATGTACGCTTTGGTGATGCCATTGCAGCGCAGTATGGAAATGGCTTCCCTCCTGCCGGCCTCGCTGCTGAGCAGACTATTTACAGCCTGAGCGGTAATATACACGCCGAGTTGCAGATCCTTTTGGCGTGTCTTTGCAAAACTGAACACATCATCGATCTTTTGGCTTTTTTGTTGACAGGAAGATAAAATCAGGATAAAAGCAGAAACGAACAGGATGGAAAAACGCCACGTTTTATTCATCGTTATTCTCCGTTAATTAATGAGCTGCTAACCAAATTGGGACAGAGGAGGCCATTGACCGCCATAAAACATCTTGACAGTTACAGTTCACTTAAAGAACGAAATAAATGTGTAAATTGCAAATCCTAAAAGAGCGAGAGCAATGATAATGAACATTTTTTTAAACGTTTCATTTTTAAATTGGTGGTGATATTTGTCCACGTAGCGAATGAGAATAAAATACCACGTGCTTGCACCAAGTCCGGTAGAAAGTGCAAAAACAACAGGGTCAACTTCGTTTTGTGCTACCCAATGATGTGTAGTCGCAAAGCCTGCTACGGCCAGCCAGAATGCATACAAGGCAGGATTTGTGAGATATAAAAAAAGCGCCGTAATGATCGGACGATGCGCTGCGGAAATTGTGTCCCTTGATTTTGGTTTTTGAAAATGTCGTGCTTGCTTGAAAAGGCGTATACTCATACCTGTAAGCAGCACAATCGCAAGGACCTTTATAAATGGTAAAACTTCAGAAAAATTAAAGGCAAGATGTGAGAAACCGATCAGGGCAAGATACACATAGACGACATCCAATGACGCCGAAGTTAATCCAACTAAAAAGCCGTGCCAAAAGCCTCGTTTAACAACCTGGGAAATAGCAAACAGATTGAGCGGCCCCACAGGAACAGAAGCAATAAATCCAACTACGAAACCGAATATGATCATCATTGTTTTTCGAATATTTGTATAGGAACAGTTTTAATTTTTAAAACACCGGACAGGAATTAATTATTCTCTAATTTCCTCGCGGCTTAAAATAGAAATTAATTTTTCACATGCAATATAAAAAATATTTCTTTTAATTTAATTAAAACTTTATTATATAAAAAGCCAATCGAATTCATTTTGAATTTTTAAATCCAAATGAGGTGATAATAATATGGCTGCGACAAAACCTTTGACTCTGCACGAAGACAGGCTCTTTAGTTCAAATCCGCTAGAGCGCGAAATTGCCAAAGAGTTGTATAATATAGTCAAAGAATTGCCCCTGGTTTGTCCGCACGGGCATGTTGATCCGAAAATGTTTGCTGAAAACATGCCGTTCCCCGATCCGACCGAATTGCTGGTGATCCCGGATCATTATCTTTTTCGCATGCTTTACTCGCAGGGGATCCCGCTGGAATCCCTGGGTGTGCCGCGCATCGACGGTGGGCAAACCGAGTGGGATCACCGCAAAATCTGGCAAATCGTTGGCGAAAACTTGTATCTTTTCAGAGGGACACCGACGGGCGTCTGGCTGCGCCATGAATTGCACAAAGTGCTCGGCATTCGCACGCGTTTGACCGGCGAAACGGCCATGGCGATTTACGACGAAATTCAGGAAGCCTTGGCAAAACCAGAGAATTTTCCGCGGGCCATGTTCGACAGGTTTAACATTGAAGTGCTCAGCACCACGGATTCCCCCATCGATTCTCTGGAACATCACATAAAAATTCGGGAGAGTGACTGGAACGGTAAAATCGTCCCTGCTTTTCGGCCGGACAACGTAACGGATTTTATGGTAATGGGCTGGCGGCAAAACATCGATAAATTAGCTGATATGAGCGGCGTGGATTGTTCGACATACAAAGGCTATATTCAGGCGCTGGAAAAACGGCGCGCGTTTTTTAAAGAGATGGGAGCCACGTCCACGGATCAGGGTGTTTTCACACCCTTTACAGTCGAACTGGAAGAACAGGAGGCTTCCAAACTTTACGAGAAAGCACTCA
>JAADGR010000401.1 GCA_013152225.1 Calditrichota bacterium | reverse complement strand
GGGACAGAAGCGGGGTCTGAGCTCACCGAAAATGCCCTGGACTTTAAGGCAGGTAGTAAGGTTCTGGTCAAAGACAATACCATGACTGGCTACACAAACAGCAAAACCATTGTTGTCCAGAAGGGTTGTCCGGAGATCACGATAGAAGGCAATATCATCAGCGATGGCGACCGGGGTATTGAAATGCGTCAAGAGGGCGGGATAGCTTTTATTCAGCTCGATAACAGTATCAAAAACAACGTGATTTACAATATGACTTCATATGCACTGGCATTTGACGGGGTAAAGAATATTACCGTTACCAATAATACCCTAATCAACATTGGGGGTAGGTCCTTTCGATTTGAAGGTTTGAGTGCCGATGGGGGGCTGATTAAAAATAATCTTGTCTATCAAAGTGGTTCCCCGAGTGTGAAAGGCATTTCTAATCTAGACATTGCCTATAATGGCTGGTTTCAAGCAAGTCCCGGCGGTCTTAGTCAGGCCAGTGATACAACAGGATCAAACCCTTTATTTATTGACGAAGCCACAAACGATTACCGTTTGCAGTCCATCAGCTCTGCAGTGAATGCAGGTGTTGATGTCGACACTGATTTTATTAAACCTGCACCTGATCTGGGTGCGTTTGAGTACGATCCCGGTGGGGATAGTACAGCACCTGATGCACCGACTGGCATCAGTGTTGAATAAATTTTTTTGGCTATATTGAGGGACAGAACGTGCCCACAATATAGTATCTGTTTTGTAAGGTATTAATTTTTGATAGTTAGGTAACTGAGTATGCAAAAGAACGTTCCTGAAATATTATTTATATCTTGGGCTCCTTACTGCAGTAGAAGCGACAATATTGCAAGGGAATTGGGTGGTAAGTCATATATGGTCTATTACGAATTCCTAGGCAGTAATTATTTTACTATATTGCTGAAATATTTAGCCCAAACTATTGCAAGTTTGGTTATTCTTCTTAGAGACCGTCCTGACGTGGTTTTTGTTATGAGTCCGCCTATTATAGCGTGTGTGCCTGCGTTAATATATTGCAAGTTATTTGGAAAACAATATGGGATTGATTCCCATACTGGCGCGTTTTTAAATCCTAGATGGAAAAAAACCATGTTTCTCCATAAATTCTTTTCCAAACATGCAGTGACCACAATTGTTACTAATACACATTTAGAGAATATTCTAAAGGAGTGGTCTGTTCCCTCATTTTTGATGCAAGATGTGAAAGTAAAAAAAGACAACATTGATATTCCTACATTTTCAGCAAATTTCAATATAACCTTAGTTAATTCCTTTGCTACTGATGAGCCTCTAGATAATTTTTTAGAAGCTGTTAGTAACATAAAAGAAGCTCATTTTCATATAACCGGAAAAATCACGTCTAAAAATAGACACCTATTAAATAGTGTTCCGTCAAATATTACTTTTACAGACTTTTTGTCTGACGAAAAATATTTTGGATTATTGAAAACCTCGGATATTGTAATAGCGTTGACCACAAAAGACCATACAATGCAAAGAGGAGCATATGAGGCTGTGTATATGGGAACACCAGTTATTACTTCAAATTGGGGTGTCCTAAAGGAGAATTTTTATAAAGGGGCAATTTTTGTTGATAACTCAGTTGATGGGATAAAATCGGGTATTTATATGGCTTTTGAGGAAATTGAAAAATTGAAAAAAGAAGTCTCTCAATTAAAAGAAGAAAAAATGAAAATGTGGGAAGAAAAAAAAGTCGAACTTCTGAATACAATCAATAATAAATAATAATATGATAAAAGATTTAATTTATTTTAATAGTCCAATTTTTTTGCAAAATTTAATGATTTCTTTGTATGGATATTCGTTAAAGAAGAAACGGTATTCGGGTTGCGATCAACTCATGATCGAAATTAATGCCTGTAAAGAAAAGAGTAAACCTGCAATAAGAGATCTCCAAAATGAGTTGTTCCTAAAAATAATACGGCATTGCTTCAATAATATACCTTTTTACAGAAGAAAATTTTCAGACTATGGAATCACTTTAAAAGATATTAAAGACATAATAGATATCAAAAAGCTTCCAATTCTTGAAAAAAATGAAATTCAAAAAAATCCTAATGATTTCATTGCAAAAAATTTTAACGAAGGAGTTTATTGGATTAACAATACAAGTGGGAGTACAGGTACTCCTTTAAAAATACACTTAGATAAATATACTTACGAGATGTACATGGCATTATTAATCAATTATGAGCAGTCTCTAGGAATAAATTTTGGAGATCGTAGGGCAACTTTTGCAGGTAGGATGATTCAACGTGTTGACAATAATTGCCCCCCATTCTGGAGGTATAATAAGGCTGAGAATCAAATGTTATTTTCCTCTTACCATTTGACAAAAGATTCTATTAATCATTACCTCGAAAAGGTGGAGGATTTTAATCCTGTTGAAATAATTGGGTATCCGTCATCTATTTATAACTTTGTTACCCTTGCAAAAAATGAAAGAAACGTAAAAATGCACCACCTTAAAGCTGTTATTACAAACTCTGAGACATTGTTTGAATGGCAAAGGGAAGCGATAGAGGGTTATTTTAATGTAAAGGTTTTTGATTATTATGGGACAGCTGAAAATGTAGTATTTGCTGAACAATGCCATAAGAAGAGATATCATCCAAATCCTTTATTGGGTTTTGTCGAAATTGACGACAACGAAGGGAAGCAGGTGGGGGATGTCATTGCAACATCGTTCACAAACCATGTTATGCCACTAATAAGATATCGAATTGGTGACACGATGAAATTATTAAATGAAGAGTGTGAGTGTGGATCAAATTACCAAGGAATAGATTCTATTTTAGGAAGAAATGATGACAATATCATTACGAGAGATGGAAAAATTATTGGACGAATAGACCATATATTTAAAGGCCTAATAGGAATACATGAATGTCAACTCATACAAAAATCATATGACGATTTTTTATTGAATCTAGTGCCTGATCACCAATTTAACGAAGAAACAAAGCAAAAACTGATCTCTAGTTTAAAAGAGCGAGTTGGATACGATGTGAGTGTTAATGTTGAATTGGTTAAAAGAATTGAAAGAACATCTAGAGGGAAGTTCAAAGGAGTTGTTAATTTAATGAAAAAGGATGTAGATATTTGAACTAAGATTAATAATCGGAATTTTTTTTTATTATTATATTCAACAAGAGGGCACTAATATGAAACAACTATATAAAAACCTAAAAATTCATTCCTTGTGGCTTGGCAAGCTGGGGGGGCTCTTATTTTTTCTAAGTCTGATTTACTCATCCGAGGTTTATGCCCAACCATTGTCTGGGAGCCTTTTGGATTCCACTTCGGTAATCATCAATGGAGAACAATGGACTTTTCGTACGCCTCCGCCTCCTGTATCCGAGCGACAGGTTATTTCTACCCATCCTCGGCTACTTCTGACTCAAGCTAATTTACCAGGGATACGTGAGAAACTTACTGATTCTGTTTATGCTGACGATATGAATACATTACGAGCTAAAGCCGATAATGGAGGTGCGATAGAAAATGCTCTTTTGTATCAACTTGAAGAGGATATTAGTAGAGGAAATGTAGCCAAGGACTATCTTTTGGCAGGGAATTTTGGAAATGTTTCTGGTCTTGACAAAGGTGGTAAATGGTTAGAGCCTGTTTTTATCTTTGATTGGATTTTCACCATGCTTACCGATTCAGAGAAAGCTGATATTTATGTAGAGATTAAAAAAAATTTTGACTATGATCATCTGAGTGTCGATCCGAGAGATTGGTCGTTATATTGGGCTAAATCATGGGGTAACGACCGTGGATTTTATTATCCTCTCCTGGCATTGGCAATTGTAGGGAGTGGGGTTGATGACGCTTGGGCAGATGAAGTTTTAGACCTGGCGTACAATGAGAGTCCTCTTGTCTTTGGACCATATGGAGCGACAAAAGGCGCTGGTTTTCTAGATATGTTGGCCTCAATCTCTCTTGATGACGGGGGCGGATATCAGGCAGGATCTGATGGGTTCCTGGGAGAGAATTACTATCATTATTTCCTTTATGCTTTTATGCCACTGGGAGCATGGGAGACTGCCACTGGTCAACCGATGTGGTCACGAACCGATTTCTTTAGAAAACTGCCTTCCCACTGGGAATACCAAAGAGGTAAAACCCCACGTAATTTAGGTATTGCTATGCCTGAGATTTTAACCGGCGCATACAAGGATATTGATCCAGATGCAGCGGCTCTTGCACGATGGCAAGTTAATAAATGGGGAAGAAGCCAATATGTCTTAACGTATCGATTGATACTTGGCGATTTACGAGTCATCCCAAAATCTCCACAGGAACTTGGTATGCCAACAGCGAAATACATAAAGGGCTCAGATTTGTTTGTGAGTACTAGAAGTTGGGATGAAAATGCGCTTACCGTGACTGCTCTTTCCCAGTATTTAGATACAGGACGTTTTGAACCAGGAAGTGGCCTTTTCGCAATATATCGAGGAAATGAGCCATTGGCTGTTCCGTCAGACCCAAATAAGGAATGGATAACAGAAGGTTTTTACTCCGGAATGTGGATATATGATCCAAGTGATATCGGTGGCACAAGGTTTAATAATATAACCTACCAAAATGGGCAACGCGCTTATGATGCCTATACAGCAGTGAGTGACCCAGTCTATTTCCCCGGTGGTCCAGATAATATCATCATTAATAATACTTATCGGGGTATTAGCACAGAATATTCCAGCTCATTAAAGGCTCCCGGTGTTAGAATATCAAGACAAACCATTGTTCACATTTTAGACCCAGACAGAGACTTTATCGTTGTCTATAATTACACAGACATTCCCGATAATCTAAGACGTGCGTGGTCTATGAGACTGGCCGTAACCCCCTCCATCAATGGCAACGGATATTCAATCCCCGGAATGCAAACAACCATTGTTGCACCCGTCAATCACACCTTCGATTGGGTGGGTGGATCAGGGAATGAGTTTAGAAGTCCATCCCCTCAAAACGTATGGTATGGAAATGACAAAGCGGGAAACAAGGCGGGCTATTCGGCCACGAGTCCTGACAAGGTTAAACGCCATGGCTTGGGTAATCTCTTCGTAAAACCCACCGATGACTCACCCGACCAATTAGAGTTCCTTGTTGTTATGGAAGCCAGTAGTTTAGCGCCTGTCCCCGTAGCACGTATTTCTGACAGGGAGGTTCGTTTTGGGGATTGGCAAGTCACATTCGCCTCGGATGGCACCTTTACTGTTGTCAATACGGGGGCCTTCCCGCCAGATACCACAGCGCCTGATGCACCGACTTGGCGTTAGTGTTGAGTATTGTTACGGAGATAAGCCAAGGCATGAGTACTCGTTCTGTCCGTTATTTTCTGTTTTAGTCCTTAGGCATAAGATCTTTATGGGCAGTGGAGGAACATATTTGATGGAAGACTTCGCTCACCTGAGGCCAAGAGCAATGTTTTCGGACGTATGAGGCGGCATTCTTGCCTAGGTTTGTTCTAAATTGACCATCTTTATGCATCTGGATGATTCTTTTGCTAAATGCAAAAGAATCATCCTCCAGGACAATGTTCTTCTCGTTTGTTACGGAAAGTCCCTCAGCTCCGATAGATGTTGAGATAATGGCTTTCCCCATTGCCATGGCTTCATAAATTTTCATACGTGTTCCACCCCCAATTCGTATAGGGATGATGTAGAGCGTGGCCTTCGCAATGTAGGGACGCACATCTTCTACCCAGCCCGTGAGTTTAATTTCAGGAACTGTGGTGAGTCTTTTTTTTAGACGAGGAGATGGGTTTCTGCCAACAACTGTTAAGTGGATGTTAGGGATTTTATGTTTTAAAATAGGGAGAATGTCATTTGCAAAATAGAGGACGGCATCTTCATTGGGGAGCCAATCCATTGATCCCACAAAAACAAGACTTGAAGGCTCTGTCGCCGTATCCAAAGGGAGAAAATGTTCAATATCCACCCCCGTCGGAATTGCTACAGCATTGTCCAATCCGTATAGTGAGAGAAACATCTTACTGTCCTGTTTTGAAACGGAAATCACTGTATCAAATTTCTGGCAAGTCTTCTTTTCGAAAAAAAACATCTTTTTCCATTGTAACCACCAAAATAATTTGCTGATCCCTCCCTCTGCTCGGTCATAATGTCTTTTTGAAATTTGTGACTCCACATTGTGTTGAAATAGAATGGATGGTGTCCCTTTAATGTTCTTAAAATTAAGAGCTGACTGAATGAAGTCACAAATGACAAGGTCATATTTCTCGGCACTATGTTCGTTTTCAAGACATTGCCGCAACTTGCGCGATGTATCGTTGAGCACTGAAACAGGGTAGATGAAAAACATCTGCAACATGAGCCTTGCAAAAAAAAGAACGGAATATTTTGGAATTTCAGTCCAGCTTACGGGAAGAAATCGTGAGCAAAACCGATCCATTTCTGGAATGAAATGATTATCTTTCGGGGATTCGACATTAGAGACCAAAGTGATCTCATGTCTTTTCGATAACTGCTCCAGGATCTTCCCGGTGCGAATTTTCCCGCCAGTGTCCATTGGAAGCAAAAAGCGTTGAGATAAAAACAGAATCTTCAAGCTTTACCAGCAAATACCTTCATATCCAGTAGAGAGTTTGTCTAAGCTTTTAGAGACTCGCACTAAGTCATAAATCTTTGTCTCATCAGAGATCTGTTTGAGTATCTGCGTTGCTTCTTCCGCTTTATTACCAATGACAATTAAATCTGAGTGCTGAACGATATCATCAATTTCACTTGTCATGAGTTTTGAAATGTGAGGGATCTCTTTTTCGATGTAATCCTTGTTTGCACCCACAAGGCGTGCAAGTGACACATTCCGGTCAAAAATTTTGATATCGAATCCCTTTCCAATAAGGGATTCGACTAAAATCACTAGGGGTGATTCCCGTAAATCATCTGTGCCTGCTTTGAAGCTAAGTCCGATAAAACCAACTTTTTTTATCCCTGTTTGCACAATTTTTCTAATCACACGGTCAATCTGAACTTTGTTACTCGTAATGATTGATGCAAGCAAGGGCACGTCCACATCATTTGATTTTGCCTTGTAATTCAAGGCTCGCAAATCCTTCGGCAAACATGAACCGCCAAAAGCAAATCCTGGTTTCAAATAATATGAGGATAGATTCAGTTTGTCGTCCATACAAAATATTTCCATAACCTTGTGGCTATCGACTCCAATGGATTTGCAAATACCTCCGATTTCATTGGCAAAGGTCACTTTCGCAGCATGAAAGCAGTTGCAGGCATATTTCATCATTTCAGCCGTTTTGATGTCTGTTTTTTCTAAAGGGGCATCCAAAAAATGGTACATTTTTTCAAGCATGTTCCCGCTTTTTTCATCGTATTGACCAATCACCGTCATTGGGGGATGATAAAAATCATAGACCGACGTACTTTCACGTAAAAACTCGGGATTCATCGCGACACCAAAATCGACGCCAGCCTGTTTTCCGGAGGCTGCTTCTAATTCTTTTAAAATGACGTCTTCTACACTGCCGGGCAACATGGTGCTTCTAGCGACAACGACGTGATAATCGGTTTTTTTCGCAAGGGCTAAACCAATATCAAAGGCACACCGTTTTACGTAGTCTAATTTCAGGCTGCCATTTTCGTTACTGGGTGTGCCGACACAAATCAGTGATATTTCCGATTCGAGCACAGCTCGCACCGTGTCCGTCGTTGCTTGGAGTTTTCCTGGGGCATACAGATCTGATTTAACTGCATTGTGTAGAATTTCACCGATATCCTTCTCTACAATCGGGCTTTTTCCTGCGTTCATCAAGTTGACTTTGACCTGATTAACATCAACCCCGATGACCTCGTGCCCCACCTTTGCGAGACAAGCTGCTGATACACAGCCGACATAACCCAAACCAAAAACCGATATTTTCAAATTATTTTCCTCCAATTTTGTATT
>JAADGR010000143.1 GCA_013152225.1 Calditrichota bacterium | reverse complement strand
AGAAAACTGAACCATAGATTTTGACGGATCGTTTCTCAAAGAAAAACACCAAAGGAGAGTGAATGTTATATAGCAAGAGTCACAGGAATATGGTTTTGCTGATTTTGCTGACAGGGTTATTCGCAGCCTGGTCGCCAACCTATTCTCATCCCGACGATGAGATGGAGAAAATTCAGATTATGCTTTTAAAGTGGGCCAATGGATTTTTAAACAGTGATTCGGCAGCAGTTGCTCCCTTGCTTGCAAAGGACTTTAAGTTTGATTGGGGCGAAAAGAAAGCGGCCTTTCTCAGACGAGTGGCGCTGAATTCGCTGGGCGCTTCCAATGTCATCATTCGTTATGCTTACCAGAAGCACGTGGGCGAAAAAATACTTGTCTCGCCGGTTGTGATATACTACGACCGGGGCAACTCAAAAACACCTTGGACGCTTACCTTTGTTAAGGAAGACGGTGAGTGGAAAATCGCTTCTATGACGCGAGCGCCTGCACTGCCGCCCGAACTCAAGAAGGCTGTATTGCCGGAATATACATCCCTGCACGAAGTTTCTGTGACTGTACGCGATGCCGATACCGGCGAGCCGATTGCCACGCGCGTGCATATCAAAGACCAGGCGGGCGAATATTGGCCGCCGCAGGGCCACATGAAAAATATCCCCATTGGCTGGCGTCAGGATGTTGGCGGCGACGTGATGGTTGCCGGCAAAACCTTTGCTTACGTTGAACCGGATTTTATTCTTCCCGTGCCAGAGGGTTCCTATACCATAGAAGTGAAACGGGGCATGGAATATGAACCGGCGACTCTTCAATTTAAAGTTACCAGCTCGGAAATACCGGAGATTAAGATCAAACTCAAACGCTGGATCAACCTGAGAAAACAGGGCTGGTATTCCGGCGATACGCATGTCCACTTTCTCGGCCTGAGAACGGCGATGCAGGAGGCCAGAGGAGAGGACCTGAACGTCATCAATATTCTGGCCACCAAATGGGGCGAGCTGATAACCAATGTGGAGCAGTTCACCGGCGCGCCCAGCGTGCTGTCCGATTCCAATCAGATTGTTTATTTTAACGAAGAGACCCGTCATGGCTTTCTCGGTCATACGGTTTTGCTCAATTTAAAAGAACTCATTTATCCCCTGAGCTGGGGCGGTCCGAATGAAGGAGTGCCCGATGGCTATGACTATCCGGCAATGGCCTACCAGGCCGACAAAGCGCACAAACAACAGGGCTTTGTAAGCTGGGCGCATTTCCCGTATCCGTCCGGGGAACTGGCAGTGGATGTGGCTTTGGGCAAATTGGATGCCGTGGATCTGTTTACCTGGGGCGACCCGTTCAATGAAAAAGGCCCGAGACCGGCAGCGGCGCGCATCTGGTATCGCATCCTCAACTGCGGCTTTAGAATTCCGGTGTCTGCCGGAACCGACAAGATGTTGAACACGCAGGTGGTCGGTTCGGTGAGAACTTATGTAAAATTTGACGGCGCTTTTACCTATGACAACTGGATAAAAGGAATTCGCGCCGGCCGCACTTTTGTCACCACCGGGCCAATGCTCAAGTTTACGGCGAATGGAAAAGAGATCGGGGATACCATCAATTCGAAAAAAGGAGATATGATTAAAGTCAGGGCCGAGGTTCGTTCTCAGATTCCTATCGAGAGAATGGAAATCATCAAAAACGGAGAAATTGTCGCGACAAAACAAAATGTCGACAAGAGTCAAAATATGACTTTTCAGACGGAAGTGACGGTTGATGGCAGTTCCTGGATTGCTGCCCGGGTTTACTCTTCAAAGCTTCTGCCATACCAGGCGTGGGATGTCCTTAATTTGAAGGGGATACCGGTGTTGGCCCATACCAGCCCGATTTATATCAATGTGGATGGCCGGGCGCAAAGATCGCCGGAGGATGCCGCTTATCTTGCAAAATGGTGCGATTATGCTATTGAATGGGCCAGAAACAAAGCCAGATATCTGCACGAATCCCAGCGGCAGGAGATAGTGGAATTATTCACAAAAGCAAAAGCCGTTTATCTGCAACAGGTACAGGAGTAGAAATAAGAAAAGATGAAATGTGATCGACGTGATTTTCTCAAAATAGCGGGGAAAATTTTTGCCATCATACCATTGGCCGGTCTGGCCTGCGGAACAGGTGGAAAAATCGGGAACAAACGTCCCAACATTCTCTTTGCGCTGGCAGACGATTGGTCGTGGCCGCATGCAGGTATTGCCGGCGACAGGATGGTCAACACGCCGAATTTCGATCGCATAGCCCGCGAAGGCGTGCTATGCAAAAATGCCTTTGCCGCAGCGCCATCGGGCACAGCTTCCCGCTCCGCCATTCTGACCGGACAATGGTGCTGGCGCTTGAAAGAAGGGGCCAATCAACGCGGCACATTGGCGGCCAGATTCGATGTCTATCCCGATTTGCTGGAAAATATCGGTTACCATGTGGGATTTACCGGCAAGGGCTGGGGACCGGGCAATTTTTATGTGGGCGGCCGTACCCGCAATCCGGCCGGCAAAGAGTACAATAAATTCAAAACAAATCCGCCGACGCCGAAAATGAGTACATGCGATTATACGGCAAACTTTAAGGATTTTCTCAAAGACCGTCCCCGGAATAAACCTTTTTGCTTCTGGTATGGAGGCATGGAGCCGCATCGGGAGTATCTGTCGGGTTCCGGCATGAAGGCCCGAAAGATCCTCATCAATGTCAAAGTTCCCGGGTTTTTACCCGAAGCTGAAGATATTCAGAGTGATCTGTTGGATTATGCCCTGGAAATCGACTGGTTTGATACCAATCTGGGGCGCATGATTGAGACATTGCAGGAACGGGGAGAATTGGATAATACCATTATCGTTGTTACCAGCGACAATGGCATGCCGTTCCCAAGATGTAAAAATAATCTTTACGATTATGGAACACACGTACCTCTGGCTGTTCGCTGGGGAGAACGCGTTAAGGGCAATCGGGTAATAGAAGATTTCATTAGCCTGACAGACCTGGCACCGACTTTTCTGCAAGCAGCGGGCATGAAACCAACTGCGGACATGACGGGACGAAGCTTTTTGAATATCCTCACTTCGGATCTGTCCGGCCGCGTCGATCCGGTGAGGTACAAAGTTTTGATGGCCAGAGAACGTTATACTTTTGCCCAGGAGAGAGGCACCGGCGGGTATCCCATGCGCGCAATCCGAATACGGGATTTTCTTTACATACGCAATTTCAGGCCCGATCGCTGGCCCGCCGGTGTCGATCGCAATGCTGATTTTAAGGACAGTCAAAAATCCGCATATAAAGTTTTTCTGCCGAATTCTTTCGAACCATTCCGTGATGTTGATAGTTCACCCACGAAATATTACCTGCTGGGTTATCGGGATAATCCTATAATTAGCAAATATTTTAAATTATGCTTTGGCAAACGTCCGGCAGAGGAATTGTATGACCTGGTGAAAAATCCTGATCAAATTGATAATGTCGCTGACGATGAAGTATATGCAGACGTTAAACGCATGCTTTCTACAGCTCTAATGGAAGAACTAAAAGCGTCAGGTGATCCTCGTGCACTGGGCAATGGTGATGTTTTCGACAACTATCCCGCCTATGTGCCGCCGTGGACGCCTGATAATAAAAAAACAGAAACACCTGTCAAAGATAAATAAGAAAAAGGATTAACAAAATGAAAAAAATGACCGGTTTTAAACGACGGGACTTTTTGAAGACAATGGGACTGGGCGCAACAACGCTGGCTATTCCACAGGCTCTCCTATCCCGTGCTAATGTTGCAAAAAAGCCCAACATCGTCCTGATTATGGCTGACGACATGGGATATTCCGACATTGGTTGCTATGGCGGCGAAGTTCATACCCCGAACATAGACAGACTTGCAGCCAATGGAATTCGATTCACCCAGTTCTACAATACGGCGCGCTGTTGCCCGACTCGCGCCAGCCTTATGACAGGCCTTTATCCCCATCAGGTGGGCATGGGATGGATGACGGTGCGAGACCTTGGTACCGAGGGGTATCGAGGTGATCTTAATAACCGCGGCGTCACAATCGCCGAAATGCTCAAGCAAGCCGGCTATGGAACTTATATGAGCGGCAAGTGGCATTTGACGTTCGACAAATACTGGAACGGGCCCAAACATAGCTGGCCGCGTCAGCGTGGATTTGATCGTTTTTACGGCACAATTGCCGGGGCCGGCAGCTTTTATACGCCCGCTACGCTTACCCGCGACAATACTCGGATTGAAGCGCCATCAGAAGGCTACTATTATACGGATGCCATAAGCGACAATGCCTGTACCTTTATTAGTGAACATTGTCAGTCAAAGCAGGACGATCCGTTCTTTTTATATGTTGCCTATACAGCACCGCATTGGCCGCTGCATGCTAAACCGGAAGATATTGCCAAGTACAAAGGGAAATATATGAAAGGTTGGGATACGCTGCGACAGGAACGATATACCCGAATGATCGAAATGGGCATTATTGACAAAAAGTGGGCTTTGACGCCGCGGGAAAAGAATATCACTCCCTGGGAGCAAGTTGACAAAAAGCGAAAAGAATGGATGGATTTAAAGATGGCCATTTATGCTGCCCAGATCGACTGCATGGATCAGGGCATTGGCAGGATTCTTTCGACGCTGGAAAAAAAAGGGCAATTGGAAAATACGTTAATATTTTTTCTGTCCGATAACGGCGGTAATGCCGAAGTGGGGCCTTGGGGCTTTGATAATAAGAAGGATGGCGTTCTGGGAGAAAACAGTTCATTCTCCAGCTATGGCGCATCCTGGGCAAATGCCAGCAATACGCCGTTTCGCCGCTACAAACATTGGGTGCACGAAGGCGGCATTGCCACGCCACTTATTGTGCATTGGCCCTCGCGCATCAAAGACCACGGTCAGTTCCGGCGCCAGCCGGGGCACGTGATCGACATCATGGCAACCTGCGTGGATGTTGCCGGGGCAACATATCCCGACAGTTACAAGGGCGTCGAGATACTTCCTCCTGAAGGGAAAAGTATTGTTCCTGCATTTGATAACAAGACCATTGAGCGTGAAGCCATTTATTGGGAACACGAGGCCAACAGAGCAGTGCGGGTTGGCAAATGGAAATTGGTTTCCATGTATCGCTCGCGCGATAATCTCGGTCCCTGGGAATTATACGACATGGAGAACGACCGCACCGAAACCAAAGATTTGGCGTCAAAGTACCCTGATCTTGTCCAAAAGATGTCGGCCATGTGGCTGCGCTATGCGGAACGAGCGAATGTATTTCCGCTTGACGGACGCTCGTGGGACGAACGCCTCAAAAATCCAATACAAGATTTAAGATAGCATCGAATTATGAATGAAAGAAAGGAAATTAGCATGAAAAGAATAAAGTATAGCCTATGTCTGATGCTTTTATTAACAGCATTGATTTCCTGTCAGAAAAGCCCGGATAGTAAAGCTGAAATGAACGTTCAAAAAGAACCATTCGGTAAAACGCCGGACGGCACAGAAATCGAGCTGTATACTCTTACTAATTACAATGGTATGAAGGCGCGAATCATGACCTATGGTGCGATTCTGGTTTCGTTAAAAGTACCGGATCGTAATGGGAAATTGGCCGACATCACCCTTGGCTATGATGACCTGGCAGGATATATCAAGAATAATCCTTATTTTGGCGCCACTGTCGGACGGTATGCAAACCGTATCGCCAAAGGCCAATTCACTCTTGACGGCGTCGAATATCAATTGGCGCAAAATGACGGAGAAAATCATTTGCACGGCGGCGCAAGAGGTTTTGATAAGGTGATCTGGAAAGGCGAGCCGGTAAAAGAAGGTAATACTGTTGGCGTTAAATTAACCTATCTCAGCAAAGATGGAGAAGAGGGTTATCCTGGCAATCTGCTTTGTACGGTGGTCTACAAGCTGACGAACGAAAATACGCTTACCATTAGTTACGAAGCAACAACGGACAAAGCCACGATCATTAATCTGACTCATCATAGTTATTTTAATCTTGCCGGGCAGGGCAACGGCGATATTCTCAACCATGAGCTAATGATCAACGCCGATAAATATACTCCGGTGGATAAAGGATTGATACCGACCGGCGAAATCCGCAGCGTAAAGAATACACCTATGGATTTTACCACTCCTCATACAATCGGCTCCAGAATTGCAGAAGTCGAAGGGGGTTATGATCACAATTATATCCTTAATAAGGATCCCGGCGTTATGGGCCTTGTTGCCCGCGTTTTTGAACCGACCAGCGGCAGGGTGATGGAGATTTATTCAACCGAACCGGGCGTTCAATTCTACTCAGGAAATTTTCTGGACGGATCGATTACGGGAAAATCCGGCAAAGTATATCGCAAATATTATGGGTTTTGCCTGGAGCCTCAACATTTCCCGGATTCTCCCAATGAACCGCAGTTCCCGTCAGTGATTCTCAATCCCGGTGGAAAATTTAAGTCCGAGTCTATTTATAAATTTTATACCAAATAATTAGCCCCCGGTTTATTTTCTCTGTATTCGATAACATAGATGAACAGGCCTGTTATTACTCCGGCCACAAAATTGTTTACAACCCACTGTCATTTCGCAGCCGCGAGAGCGGCGGAGAAATCTTTTTGGAGAATGTTATTTTGCTTCTTTTGCGATGTTGACCGCTTCTCTTGTTAGTTTTTCAATCTCATCAAACCGGCCTGCAGAAATGAGGTGCGATTTGACCATCCAACTACCGCCGCAAGCCAGTACCGAAGGAAATTGTAAATAGTCCGGCAAATTGCCGGTATTAATTCCTCCTGTCGGGATGAACTTCATCATTCCATAAGGTGCGCTGATGGCTTTGAGCGTTTTCAGTCCGCCAAATGCTTCGGCCGGGAAAAACTTGACAACATCCAACTCAAAGTCCAGCGCCATTTCAATGTCGGTCGGATTACATATTCCCGGTGTAATCGGGATTTCATTTTTTTTGCAATAGCCAACAATTTTTGGGTTGAAACCCGGGGAGACAATAAACTGTGCTCCCGCATCCACTGCCGCTTTGACTTGGTTAATTGTGAGAACTGTTCCGGCGCCAACCAGCATTTCTTCTTGTTTTGCAATTTCTTTTATGGCATCTACTGCCGCTTCGGTTCGAAAAGTGATTTCAGCGCACGGTAGTCCACCGGCTAAAAGTGCATTTGCCAGCCTGCTCGCATTTTTCGCATCATGGATAGTAACAACGGGCACGATTAAAAGGTTGTGTATTTTTGACAATATTTTATTCATGACGCGGCTCCCGGTTTATTCAAATATTTTGTCGATTAAAGGTTTAGGATATTATTTATCAATCCCTGTGAAGTTGATTTAAAAATAATAAAAAGCATATTCTTCACCGCTTTGACTTTGTAGAATCGATTCTTGCCATCTTTGAAAATTGCTTTCTTTGCAGGGCCGATAGCTTTGTATTTTTTCTCAAAGGCTTTGCGGACAATATTTTCATGTTTTTCCGAATCTCCGTTATGAATATAATTAACAAGTAACAATTGTGCTGTGTCTGCTCCTTTTTTATAGCTCGCACAAGCAGCCGTTACTGTGTTACCGTCAATATTCAGGATATTTTTTTGTCCGAGGTAAAGTCTGCTGTTTACCGCCAGCATACCTTCCAGTGAACTCTCGCTGCGGGGAACCCTGAATTTTTTCGGCAAGAAATGAATGATTTGCGGTGGCTTGGCATGTCCGGGAATGTGTGCGGAGATTTTTTTAGCAAAATCGCGCAGAACATTTTTTGTCTCTTTATCGGTGGAATAACCGAGGAGAATGACATAATACCTGTCCTGCCAGAATGTGATTTGATAGTCGAACTCGGTTCCGTCATCTCCAACATTTGCAGCGGGTTTGTGTGCATCGCGATGGATGGAATAAATTCCAAAAGCCGCTTCAGGATCATTCATTTCGTAAATATCCGCGACAATGGATTCTTCTTCATAAGAGTATTCCTGGCTAATGACCTGGCTAAAGCCGTACTCAAGATAAATGTCCGCGCCACCGTCAACGTAATTAAATAGTTCTCTGTTTTTATAAATTTCAGGTTTCCCTGATTTTGTCCATGGGGCGATTTGGCTGTTCGTGGGTAAGAGATTTTCCATTGGTTCATCGGATTCCGGTAAAGATGCAGGATATAGCGGCGATGAAAGGACCATCATTAAGGACATGATAATGTATTGGAAAAAACGCATGAATTCACTGTACTCCTGTTTTTAACCTGAATCCGACGGGTTACTTTATGCCCGTCAACTTTTCCCGAACAAGTTTAAAAACCTCATCCACGGAAATGAGGTCCATACAATTTACGGCCTCGGGGTTTTTAGATTTTTGTGTTCTGCATTTTGATATTGGCGGCATGATAACCGAGTCCAACTGGCCATAAGGCCCCCAGCGCTCGGGGCGGCATGGCACAATCGGGCAATAGAGTCCCACTACACTTGTGCCAACCGCAACGGCGAGATGCAAAGGCCCTGTACTATTTGCAATCACCAGCGTTGCGCGTTTTAACAGCGCGGCGAGTTCTTTCGTTGCAAGTTCGCCATCCATGCGAATGCATTGGTTGTTGGATGCCGTCTGCACCTGTTTAACCACTCCTGCTTCGGAAGAACTGCCCGTAAGGACAACAGGCAGATTGAGATCATTTTGAATCTTTTGTGCAAGCTTGCCAAATTTCTGCAAAGGCCAATCGAGCGCAGAGCCGCCGCTGCCCGGATGAATGACCACGAATGAACTGTTTTCGTCAATCCCATTTTGAGCCAGGATGTTTTCAACGCGTTGAAAGGCTGTGTCCGGGATGTAAAATTTAAAAGCAACTTTTTCGGTTTTTGCACCGATTGTTTCCGCCATTTCAAGATTAAGATCACATTCATGGCGCCCGGCATTTTTGCGATGGCGGTGAACTTTATTATTAAACAAAAATGAGTACAAACGATAAGCCGTACCGATGCGCGTGGGAATTTTTGCCAACCTGCAGGCCAGAGCCAGGCGGAAAGTTGGGTGGAGGATGAGTGCAACATCAAATTTTTTGCAATTCAACTTTTTGGCTAACTTGAATAATCCGAATATTCCTTGTCCTTCCTGAGCAGCATCGTCGATGAGATAATTGTCCAAATCCGGATGGCCGGAAATTAAATCTTTTGTATAATTGCGAATGAGCATGGTTGTTTCGGCGTGGGGGTAACTTTGTTTGATGGCTGTTAAGACCGGAGTAGATAAAATGACATCGCCCATCCGGTCGGTACGAACGATTAAAAAACGATGGTATTTCTCTTGAATCAATGAAATGTGATTCCTTTTTGATGATCAGGCAGATTTGTCTGCTGCGTAATAATCGTCAATGAGCTTGATGATATGTGGCGTAATTCGTTTCATTTCTTCTTCGATCGTGTCCCGGCAGTGGAGATAAGTTTCAAAATCCAATCCAATGGGATCCGGAATGGAATCTTGGCGCGATGGCTTGTTTTTGTTAAATGATCGCAATAAATAAATATCTTTTTTCCTGTCAGGGAAATAATCTCTTAAAATTTTATAATGGTCATAAGCCATTGCAAAAATAATATTCGATTTGTCTGTAAGATTTTTAGTAACTCCCTGGGAACGATGTTCGATAATGTCTATGCTTCTTTCGTGCATCACTTCGATCGTCTCCAAACTGGCAGGTCGCCCCAAGATGCCCAGTGTACCCGCAGAAATTATGCGGACCTTGTCTTTTAGCCGTCTGGGTATTAAGGCGCGAAAATAGCCTTCAGCCATTGGGCTGCGGCAAATATTTCCAGAGCAGACAAAAAGAATTTGGAATAATGGGCGCATTAATAATACTCGGTTTTCAGTACTGTGTTTATTTCTAAAACAGAAATAATGCCCTCTCGCAAGATGCACGGTGGATTTCTGGTTAAATCGACGACAGTTGAAGGTGCCTTGGAAGGTGTAGGGCCGCCGTCTATAATCAAGTCCAGATCATTGCCAAATGTGGAGATAAGTTCATCTGCCGTTGTTGCATCGGGTTCGCCGCTGCGATTTGCACTGGTGGAGACAATAGGAAAATCGCATGTCTTGAGCAACGATAAACAAATTGCACCATTCGGGATACGTACGGCAATGGTTTTTGATTTTCTAAAAGCAAAATCTTTCAGGAATTGTGAAGATTTGAAAACCATGGTCAGCGGGCCTGGCCAGAAATTCTCCATCAACCGTTCCGCCGATTCAGGGATGTTATCAACAAGATCGCTGATTTGTAATAAATCAGCCGCGATGAGAATCATCGCTTTACTGCGATCCCGGTGTTTAAGCTGGAAAATACGGTTGACTGCTTCTGCGTCAAACGCATTACAGCCAATGCCATAAACCGTTTCCGTGGGATAGCCAATAACGCCGCCGCCCTGCAATATTCTGGCAGCCTGCCCAACAAGGTCAGCTTCCGGTTCAATCGGATTAATTTTCAGTATTTTGCACATGTTCATAGATTGGTTTCTTGTTCATCAATTTTTCGCTGCTTAAAACAGTGTTGATCACTTGAAAAAATCGGCAACACCGGCATATATTTGCTCCGGTGAAATTTTTTTCATACACGCATGGGTGCCGATCGGACAATGATCTCCGCCATGCATTCCGCAGGGTCTGCAGGAAAGTTGCGTTTCAATGATCTTGTCCTTGGACCCGGTCGGATAAAATCCGAACGCCGGCACCGTCGGGCCAAAGATCGCAATAACGGGCGTACCAACTGCAGTGGCGAGGTGCAATGGTGCACTATCGTTGGAGACTAAAACCCGACACCTTTTCAAAAGTTCCGCGGACTGGAGCAGGGAAAGCTGGCCTGCTGCATTGAAAATAACGTTCTCATCTCCGGTAGCAATTTTCCGGCCAAGCGCATAATCTGCATCACCGCCGATAAGCACGACGCGGACTCGGTTTTTAATCAGAATTTGCGCCAACTTTTTATAATATGACAGCGGCCATCGTTTTGTTGCCCAAATTGAACCCGGAGCCAGTGCAACGAGTGAACCCGCCGATTTAAAACCGGCCTTTACCAACAGGCGATCAACGACCGCTTTATCCTCTTCACCGGGGAAAACTTGCGGCTGCTTATGGATCGATTGAATTCCCAGCGCACGAGCAAGAGAAAGATTGCGTTCGATCTCATGAATGCTACTGTCATATTTCACTTTTTTGTTATACAAAAAAGCACCCGCGCTCGTATCGAATCCGACACGTATTTTTGCTCCGGTCGCGCGGGCCAGCATTGCGCTGCGGAATGAGCGGTGAGGAGATATAACGAGATCGAATTTTTCTTTTTTTATCTTTCGACCGATTTTTAATAAACCGGCAAATCCTGAATCCTTTCCGCGTTTGTCAAAAACGATTATTTTTTGCAAGTGCGGATTGTTCTGTAGCACCTGGACTGTTTCAGGTTTTACAAGTGCATGAATCTCAACATTTTTCAGTCCTTCCTGCATGGCGCGAATGAGCGGCGTGGCCAGTATAATGTCTCCAAAGAACGCGGTATGAATAATAAGGATTTTCATACATTATTTCCACTGCCATTTTTTTCCTTGATTATCAA
>JAADGR010000427.1:10334-11714 GCA_013152225.1 Calditrichota bacterium | reverse complement strand
GGCAGACATTGTTTATCCCTACCTGAAATTGCCGGGCGGCGTTGATGCCTATCTGGGCAGTCTGAGCAAAGGAACGCGCCGTTATTTTCGCCGCTACAAAAAGCAGTTTATTGAGCAGGGTGGAAGTTTTGAAAAACTGACGGGGGGGCAAATTACAGAAAAAGATGTGCAGGATTATCTCGACTTGCATTTTCAACGATGGCACGAAGAATCAGCAGCTCTCAATGATGTGACGCGAGCCTTTCACCTTGAATCAAGTTTGAAGATGGCCGGGTTGAATCAATTCACTCTTTTTTTTGCGAAACATAACGGTGCGCGCATCGCAGCGCATTCCTGCTTTGATATCGGCAAAAGGAGAGAGGGCTACTTTACCGGTCGTGAGCCGGAAAAAGAAGAGCTTCGTGCCGGCCGGCTTTTATACATGGAAACAATCCTTGATGCTATTGAAGAAGGCTTTACGGAATACAATTTTGGTTATGGCGGCGATTCATATAAACTGAGCTTCACAGACACAGTCGGCAAAACGGTTCATTTCCTTTTGGCGGCAAAGGGAAATATGCCGAACCTGGAAAAGCTTTATCCCAAATATGAATTGCTTCATTTGAACGCAGAGAGGCAGGATTGAAATGTCACTGACACAGCGTCCCCAATTGAACAGAACGGTGATTTTGTCATTTCCGCGAATGTTGCCGGAACCGTTCGCTTCCCGACATTTGATTTACACTATGTACGGGGCCGCAATGACATTTTCAGACTTTTTTTTTTGGCGTTCCTGCTTTTTTTTATCCTTAAACTGAATTAATACGATGCAACGAATTCTGATCATAGCATATCATTTCCCGCCATTTTTCGGCAGCAGCGGCTATTTGCGAACATTAAAATTTGTCAAATACCTGCCGCAGTTTGGTTTTGAACCGATTGTATTAAGTGTTAATACACGTGCATATCAAACAATTGATGAAACGCTTTTAGATAAAGTACCGAAAAACGCCCGGGTTATTCGCGCTTTCGGACTGGATGCAGGCAGAGATCTTTCTGTCAAAGGAAAATATCCGGGCTTTTTAGCCGTACCGGATCGATGGGCTTCATGGATTCCGGCAGGAGTATTCCGGGGAATTCGTTTGGTGAAAAAATATAACATTGATGTTGTTTTCTCAACCTACCCGATTCCCAGTGCCCATCTCATAGCTGATCGTATCAGCCGCTTCACACATAAACCGTGGATTGCAGATTTCCGCGATCAGATGTGGGATGACTATCCCACATTCACAAAATTACAATTTGCCGGCAGAAAGAGAATTGAAAAGCAAACAATAATAAATTCAACAAAAGTTGTTGTAACAACAAACGGGATTCGGAACCTTTATTTGCAACGATATG
>JAADGR010000427.1:0-10236 GCA_013152225.1 Calditrichota bacterium | reverse complement strand
GAATCACACTCCTCTTCGCCTCATTCACGCGGGACTGCTGGAACCTGCTGATCGTGATCCTGAACCTTTTTTTTATGCGATTAAAAAAATTGTTCAAAAAGAATATTGGAAAGGAACGTTTCAAGTTGATTTGATAGCGCCGGGGAATTACGAAGCTTATCGTCAAAAAGTTGATGAATTGGCTTTAGCGGATTACATCCGCATTTTGCCGCCGGTGCCCTATCAGCAGGCTTTGCAAAAAATGGCTGATGCAGATATTTTGTTGTTGTTCCAGGGGAAGAGTTGCAACGAGCAAATACCGGCAAAGGCGTATGAATATCTGCGTATTGGCAAGCCTGTTTTTGCTCTCACTCCTGCAGAGAGCGAAACAGCAAAACTTATCTCAGAAACCAAGGCCGGAATTATTGTCTCTCCGGACCACCCTGAAAGGATTGCCGATTCGCTAATCAACTGGCTGGAGCTTTTGAAAAAAGGAAAAAGTGTGGAGAAACCCTCGATCGATGTAGCGGCCAACTATTCCCGCAAGCATCAGACTTTTAAACTCGCCTCTTGTATTAAGAATGTTTTGAAAGAAAAATGAAATCTGAACATAAAACTTTTTGCAATACCTTGTTGTAATACATTTTCGTGATTTTATTTTTCGGGAGGCAATGGATTGCTTCGCTTCGCTCGCAATGACAGGCTACTTTGGAATCGCTCTACTATTATGGCATGTTATTTGTATATGAGAAAAAATTACAGATAACGAGCCACCTTTGCATTTCCTCCTTACCTCTTGATCAGTTACATTCGTCCCACGCGAAGTATGAGAACCTTTTTTCCGGAAAAGAAAGAATCCCTCGATGAATGACAAATTCCTCAAAAGTCGAAAAGCATGTGAAAATAAAATACTTTTACTTAAATAAGGTAATAGAAAATGGTGTGCAACTATAAGATCAGGCTTCTTGTTTTTATCTTTCTTTTATTTATTGGTTATGCTCCGTCCTGGAGTTCTGTTGTTACCGATTTTCAAGTCGTCGAACACATGCACCAGACAAAGGTGAATGTGCCCGTTACTTTTGGTCAGGTGTTTGTGCGCGGCGATGTTCCGGCGGGCACATATTTACAGGCTGTCTCTTCCGACGGTGTAAAATATGATACACAAGTTGATGAAAAAGCCAGGCATGCTGATGGATCGCTGCGGCACGGGATTATCACGGTTTTTATCCCACGAACGGATGCGGATGAAACCGAAAATATTCTCCTGACTACAACATCAGAAAATCCAAACTCTTCACCCCTCACAATAGCTGACCTTCTGGCCACAAGTTATGATGTTGTTGTTAATCTGAATATCGGCGGCCACAATTATCGGGCATCTGCCAAAGAACTTTTGCAAAATGCGGCCACAAACGGAACGGCACAGAGATGGCTTTCCGGTGGACTCGTTACTGAATGGCTGCTGCAAACGCCGGTTTTGGACAGTAACGGACAACCGCATCCGCACCTTACAGCGCGCTTTAATGTTCGCGCTTATAAAGGCATGGACAGGGTCAGAACATCTGTGATCATTGAAAACGATTGGGCCTATGAACCCAATCCCAGCGGATTTACTTATGATGTCAGCATCGCCGTTGCAGGAAAAATTGTTTATACAAAATTCGGGCTGGCACATACCCACCATGCCAGGTGGCGCAAAGTGTTTTGGTGGGGTGAAGAGCCAGGCATAGATGTTAAACATAATATCGAGTATCTCTTTTCCACACGTGCTGTACCGACGTATGATCGGAAAATATCTGTTTCTCAGGCTGCGCTTGCCGGGATGAGCACATACTTTGAGCCGATGAGCAACGGTAATATAACCGCATACATGCCGCAGACAGGAGCGCAGGATGACATCGGGCCTCTTCCCCGGTGGGCTGCAATTTATTTATTGACGATGGACCCGCGCGCAAAAGGCAATACACTGATGAATGGTGACGCTGCCGGCAGTTATCAAATTCATTATCGTGATAAATCCACTGATTTGCCTGTGTCACTGCAGAATTTTCCTTATATGACACTTTTGGGAAATTACGAGGGGACATATAATCCGCGAACGGGTAAGCACGAAGCTTTTCCTTCTGTGAGCACGAGTCTGCAGAAATATACTCCGGATGATGCCCATCAGCCTTCTTTGGCATATCTTCCGTATGTGGTGACCGGAGATTATTATTATCTTGAAGAATTGCAATTCTGGGCTAACTGGAATATGTTGAGGGCAAATCCGGAGTATCGGGCTTTTGAAAAAGGCCTGTTAAGATGGGGTCAAGTTCGGGCGCAAGCCTGGTCGCTCCGCACTCTGGGACAAGTTGCTTATATAACACCGGACGATCATCCTTTAAAGCACTATTTTGTTGAGCGCCTGAATAATAACATCGAGACCTATCTCGAAGAGACAGTACAAAATCCTGATGTGAATAAATTGGGCTTCCTGGCTGAGGGCAATTATATTGTTGCAGAGCCTTACATGCTCCCACCCTGGGAAGATGATTTTTTTACATGGACAACAGGTTATCTTGTCCACCTGGGATTTGCTAACGCTTTGCCGTTGCTTCGCTGGAAATCAGCTTTTGTTCTCGGTCGTCTCATCAATCCTGATTATTGCTGGTTACATGCCTCGGAATACGATATTCAGATCGGCACAAAGGCAAACGGGATTTTTACAACCTTTGCACAACTCTACAATGCCAATTTCAACTCAGATTGCCGGGGCCTGGAAATGTCCGGCTATCCGCAAAGCGCCACGGGATTTGGTGCAAACCTGCAGCCGGCCATTGCCATTGTTGCCGATGCCGGTATTGAAGGGGGTGCCGAGGCATGGTCAAAGTATGAGTCCAGATCACCGAAACAAGATTATTCTACCGCTCCCCAATTCGCAATAGTGCCGCGCACATCAAGTCCCGGATATGGTCTGGTACAACCCTCGATCAATCCTCCCGGAGGCGAGTTCACCGGGTCTGTTGAGGTGACTCTGTCCACGCCGGGCAGTGGTGCGTCGATCTATTACACATTAGATGGAAGCATCCCAACCCGTTCGTCAACTTTATACACGCATTCTTTCCTGTTGACGAGCAAGACAACAGTTAGGGCCATTAGCATATCTGACGGGCTGGTCAGCGACATCAGCAGCGCAGATTTTTTCATGTTTTCAGAAAAAAACCGGGCGAAAAAAGATATCCTCGTTCTTTACACGTTCAGAGAAAATAAGGGCACTATCATCAAAGATGTTTCCGGGGTCGGCGCTGCTATGGATATTCAAATCGAAAACCCCGCGACTGTAACGTGGGGGGATGGTTTTTTGAAAATTAATGGTGCGACAACGATCGCATCTTCCGGAGCAGCGACAAAAATCATAGCAGCGTGCAAGGCGAGTAAAGAAGTAACAATTGAGACCTGGGTTCGCCCCGCTTCAATCAACCAGTCCGGGCCGGCACGCATTGTTACCCTTTCGTCAGATGCTTATCACCGCGATTTTACCCTGGGGCAGGAGAGCAGCAGTTATGAAACCCGCCTGCGCACAACAACCACAGGCGAAAACGGGATGAATCCGGCTTTAAGAGCAGATGCAGCAGTTTTACCTCAGCTCACCCATCTTGTTTACACGCGATCATCTCAAGGTACTGCACGAATTTTTATTAACGGAAAACAAGTTTCCAGCAGCAACGATATATCCGGCTCTTTTGCCAACTGGTCTGATTTTCGATTTGCCCTGGCGAATGAATTAAACGGCGGGCGCAAATGGCTGGGTGAATTTCATCTCGTAGCCGTGTACTCGCGGGCATTGACTCAGGATGAAATCCTCGGGAATTTTGCAGCCGGACCCTTTTCGGCAGATTCACCGCTCACCTTGCAGAATGCAAAGCCAAAACACCCGGTGTCGCTAGAACTAGTGCAAAATTATCCAAACCCTTTCAATGCGGAGACAACAATAGAATTCACTTTGCCGCGCGCAAAGTTTGCCACTTTGAAAATCTTTTCTGTCACTGGAAAAGAAATTGAAACGATTGTTTCGGACAATTTTTCAGCAGGTACACATCGCGCAAAATGGAACGCAGGTAATCTTGCCAGCGGGGTTTATTTTTATCAACTCAGTACAGCACGGACTGAGGGAGAAAAAAAAACTTTATACAATAAAAAGTTACTGCTTATGAAATGAATTTAAACGAGTCAACAATTGAAATCTCTGAAAAGTTACATTTTAGGCTCTACAGGTGCTTTTGCCAAACAGCCGCGGTTAGGAAAACAAATCAGAAAACTGTTTTCAAACTATCATATTGTTCGCAGGTTCAAAAAACCTTTGGAGAAAAGGACATGTTTTCCTTTTCAAATCTTTGTCTACCATCGTGTGCTACCCGGGGCAAGTCCTTTTGCGATGGATGCCATTTCTGTAGATGAGTTTCAACGACAAATAGGGCTTTTGCATAAATTTTTTCGAGTCGTTTCACTTGAACAGGCTGTTAGCGAAAAGTCCCGGGGGACAGTTGCCCCTAATACGGTTTGCCTTACTTTTGATGACGGCTATAAAGACAATTATGATTTTGCTTTTCCAATACTGAATAAATATCATCTACCTGCTACAATCTTCCTTCCGACAGATTTTATTGGCCGGAATCGCATGCTCTGGCATGATCGCGTCCTCACCATCCTGGAAAAAACAAAAATAAAGCGTATTACTTTTGAAAAAGCCGGCCTTTTCGGAATCGATATCATGCACCCCAGGAGCAGAGCAAAAGTCGCATTTAAGCTTCTCTCCTGGCTGAAAAAGTTTCCGCCAACTGTCCGGGATTCTCGTATAATAGAGATAGCCACGATTTGCAGAATCTCAGAACGACCTGCCCAAAGAATGATGTTAAATTGGGATGAGGTTAAAAAGATGCATCGCAATGGAATACATTTTGGTGCTCATACGAAATCACACCCCATACTTTCATTTTTAAGTAATGAAGAATTAAAAGATGAGATTGGCGGCTCAAAAAATGTTATCGAGGGTAATCTCCAGGCGCCTGTTTATTCTTTTGCTTATCCAAACGGAGGCAAGGGCGATTTTGATGCTTCTGCTAAAGATGTTTTAAAAAAAGCAGAATTTCAATGTGCAGTCAGTACCATCTACGGTTTTAATTCGGCCTCGCAGGACGCCTATGAACTTTTGCGATGCTCACCGTGGGAACGCAACGAAAACAGATTTTTGGGCAGATTACTTTTTGAACGATTTATGGAATCCTGATGCCGGAAAATTTCGAACAGCTAAAAATAGCACCAGAAGATAAAATGTTTTGTGTGAGTCAGTAAAATGCGCGACATCATCATCGTGTCAATTTATGCCGCAGCCCTGGGTTGGGCCATTTACAAGAAAAGTCCGTTTATTGCGTTAATGGTCTATTTCTGGATCAGTTTTATGAATCCGCATCGCTATACCTGGGGATTCGCTTATAACTTGCCGCTTGCCATGGGCGCGGCAGCCGTAACATTTTTAATTTTGGCTATCGCATATAAGCAAATCAAATTTCCCCGGACAAGGGAAACATATTTCTTTCTCGCTATTTGGGCGTTTACTTTATTAACCACAATATTCTCCATGTATCCCGAGGAGGCCTGGCCCAGATGGATAATTCTGGCAAAAAGCTTTTTAATGATACTTGTTGCAATGCTTATTATCAACAATAAAGACAGGATAATCACCTTTCTTTTAGGTGTTGTTTTTTTTATTGGTCTTGTAGGAGTAAAGGGGGCCATTTTTGGTGTGCTTACGGGGGGAGAATATCGCGTGTGGGGACCGCCTGAATCTTTTATTGAGGATAATAACAGTGTCGGCTTGTGCATGGTCATGCTTGTTCCGCTGTGCCTGTTCCTCAAGGATGTCGTACCCAAAAAATGGCAGTCGATAGTGCTATTTGGCATTGCCGGTGCTCTGAGCGTTTCCGCCGTGCTGACTTATTCACGCGGTGCTCTTTTAGGGTTGGTTGCAGTGAGTATTTATTATTGGACTTTTTCCAGACACAAGATAAGGGTTGCAGCAGTCGGCATTATCGTCTTAATTATCGCTTTGCAAGTTTTACCGCAAAAATGGTTTAACCGCATGGATACAATTGAGGATTATGAAGAAGACAGATCTGCAAATATGCGGTTGAATTCGTGGACAATGTCATATTATATTGCTCGTAAAAATATATTAGGAGGCGGCTTTGCTTGTTTCACATTAGAAAATTATGATCGCTTTTCACCAAACCCTAGTCTTGGACGCGCACACCAGGACGGGCAAATTGTCGGCAGCACAGCTCATAGTATTTACTTTCAGGTTTTGGCAACGCAAGGATTTGGGGGATTGTTACTGTACTTAATGGCACTTTTTTCTATGCTATTTTCTCTACGGCGTGTAGACCGAATTGGCCAAATGGTCGAATCCGGGCATTGGGTATCCTCTGTAAGCAGAGGACTTATTGGAAGCATTATAGGATTTATGGTCTCCGGTGCCTTTCTTTCATTAGCCTTTTTTGATTTATTTTGGGCCTTGTACGGAGCAGGAATTTGTTTGAAATCATTTGTCTTTTCAGGTGAATGGCTCCAGGATAATAAGAAAATATTGTTTGATAAATAATCTATTTGGGTATTGTATGCATGAGAAATGAACCGGTAAAAATTAATTTTAAAAAATTTGCTTTTGTTTTTATAATTGCAACATCTCTATTCATTTTATTTTTTAGCATAATTCCACGAAAGCCCCGTTATTCTTTAAAAAAAGAATTAATATTTGAAAACGATCATGTTAAAGTTTTAAGAACCGGACAAATTAAGCTTTTATTTGCCAACTATTTAAAAGATGATAGAATCTATGCGACGGAAGATCATTTTGTTTTTTGCGGGCAAACTGAGGATGAAACATTTCATAGGCTGGGACATTTTTCAAAAATAAATCCTGATCTGCAGGAAAGAGTACGGGATTTTATCGGTCGTTTAAAAATATCGCGATTTTTCAGAAAAAACATTGTCGATAATCAAATTGTCGTTCTTGAAAGCGGTACAATTTTAGTTTTTTACGATCATATCTATCGCTCTACTGATGGAGGCCGTTCTTATGAATCCGTTTTTCAATTTGATAAAAATACTTTTAATCCTTTCCATGATGGGATAGCGGTTGATAATGAAGATACAATATACTTTGGAGAATACAATTGCAGCAAGCGTCCTCACAAGATTCGTATTTTTAAGGGCATCGCTGACGGGACAAAATGGAACGTATGCTACGAGTTTCCTGCCGGTCAGATTTTCCATGTCCATTCGATCAAATATGACTCGTATAGAGACAGACTATGGATATGTACAGGGGACAGGAATAACGAGAGTCGTTTAATGTACACTGATGATAAATTTGGCCATGTTAACATTTTGGGAAGCGGTGATCAAAATTGGAGGATCGTCTCTTTAATTATCGGAAAGGATTATTTGTTTTGGTGTTCTGATAATGACAGCCTGGGCTCAAATATCTATCGCTTCAACGTGAATATGAACCGTCGGGAAAAGATATTTTTTGTTGGGAAACCAAGTTATTATTCGACAAAATTAAGTGATGGCACACTGGCCATCAGCACAACCTATGAGCCTGAATCATCTTTTACTAAAGAAACTAGTCCGCATCCAACAACGGATATATGGATTTCAAGAAAAGGCTTGCACTGGTATAGAATATTAGAATTGCCACATAAAAGTTTTCAGACGCCGGTTGGCGAATCAAGATCATCAATAGTATTTCCATCCGGAGACTATAATGCTGAATCACTTTATTTCTCACCCCAGAATACTATGAAACTTGATAAATCGCTTCAAAAGTTCAGTATCCAATGGAAACCGGATTCTACGGGAAACTAGTCGTATGTCATTGCGAGCGAAGCGAAGCAATCTGGATGTCGGCTAATTTTAAAAGATCGCTTCCCCGATAATTCGGGGTAAACTGTCGCTCCGCTCCTCGCGATGACATGCTTTTCGACTTTTTACGAATTACTCATTTACAAAAAAGAAAAAAGTCTATGGCAGAATGGGATCACTCTTCGGACGAAAAATTTTACGACTATTATGCGAATGAAAGTCAAAGCGATAAAACGCTAGCCAGGTTTCGCTCCGCTCAAAAAGCGATATTAAATCTTTGTGACGAAATAGCAAAGCCACAGGATAATTTGGCTGTTGCAGACATCGGCTGCGGCCCCGGAACGCAAGCCCTCATCTGGGCTAAACGCGGTCACACAGTGCACGGTCTGGATGTTAACCAGCCGCTGGTGACGCTGGCGAAAGACAGGGCCAGGAATGCAGGGATGGAAATCGACTTTCGGGTTGGTTCAGCAACAGATTTGCCCTGGGAGGATGGAAGCATGGATGTGTGCATTGCCCTTGAGCTTATTGAACACATTGAAGACTGGCAAAAATGCCTGGACGAATTTACCCGAATTCTCCGGCCGGATGGAATTCTTTGCCTTTCGACAACCAACAAGATTTGTCCTGTACAGGACGAGTTTAAACTGCCGCTTTTTAGCTGGTATCCTGATGTGCTGAAAAGGTATTACATAAAGCTTGCAATAAATTCAAAACCGGATTTAGTGAATTATGCGCACTATCCCGCTGTGAACTGGTTCAGTTTTTTCAGCCTGCGCGCAGCTCTGCAAAAAAGGGGATTTAAAAGCTTTGACCGCTTCGATTTAATGGGATTGAACGATGCGGGAAAAATAAAAGAGATTATATCTTTTTCAGTTCGCAATGTACCCTTTCTTCGGGTTCTTGCACACATTTTTACTCAGGGAACATTTTTGCTCGCATATCGAAATTAAATAACTAATCAACCTCTACTTTATAGAACAGGCAACTATGATGAAAAACTTGATGATCTTATTGACAACCATTCTTTTTTCTGTATCCTGTAATAGCCAGATTGATAACCCGGTAAATCAAATGTTAAAAGTTCCGGATTCGCCCCAGAGCACTATTATGGTCGGCCCCGGGAAAGATTATCTCACGCCGAGTGCAGCAGCACAAATAGCTGTCGATGGCGATCTGATTCAAATCGCGGCAGGTGTCTATTCCGGCGATGTTGTTGTCTGGCGCCAAAACAATTTAACGATCCGCGGCGTAGGTGGTCGTCCGCAAATAAGGGCCAATGGCGCAAATGCTGAAGGCAAGGGCACCTGGATCATCAAAGGCGCGAACACAACAATTGAGAATATCGAATTTTCCGGTGCCACGGTTCCCGATCAGAACGGCGCTGCAATTCGGCAGGAGGGAGCTGGCCTGATCATCCGCCATTGCTTCTTTCATGATAATGAAAACGGCGTCCTGACAGGAGGAAATCCGGCGAGCAATGTTTTGATCGAGTATTCGGAGTTTTATCGCAATGGCTTTGGCGATGGCTACACGCACAATATGTACATCGGCGAGGTCAATAGTTTTACGCTCCGCTTCTCGTATGTCCATCAGGCAAAAACAGGGCACAATGTGAAAAGCCGCGCCAGAGTAAATTACATCCTTTACAATCGCATTATGGATGAGCAGGACGGAACATCCAGCTATGATATCGATTTGCCCAACGGCGGCACAGCATTTGTGATCGGCAATTCAATTCAGCAGGGTACCAAAACGGACAATCCGACAATGCTTTCTTTTGGCGCGGAAGGATTACACTATTCTCCGAACGCTTTATATGTCGTGAACAACACTTTTGTGAACGATCTGCACTCCGGCCGGTTTATTTTTGCGCAGCCCAACACAAATGAAGTAAAAGTGGTGAATAATATTTTTTACGGAGGCGGCGATGTGGTGAACCGCCAGGCAGAATTGAAAACAAATCTGATTGGAACATATCCAAAGTTTCTGAATCCCGGGGAATATGATTACCATCTCAAAGCAAAATCTCCTGCTATCGACGCGGGCAGCAACCCTGGTTCCGTTGGAAATTTTCATTTGACACCCGCAGCCCATTACATCCACCCCATGAAAGCACAAAAACGCATAACCATCCGCAAAATTGATATCGGCGCTTATGAATTTATGAGTGTACGGAATAGTGTGGCGAGAATGAAGTAATTACGCTTAAACGATCGGTATCCGGTATTAAGGGTTAAAATGTAACAAATACTTGTCATTGCGAGGAGTGAGGAACGAACGACGAAGCAATCTCATAACTGCCTGTAAAGCATGAGATTGCTTCGCTCCACTCCGTTTCGCTCGCAATGACAT
>JAADGR010000512.1 GCA_013152225.1 Calditrichota bacterium | reverse complement strand
AATTTTTTTTTAACACATTAAAACCTGCAAATGTTCCATCGATAAAATCACATCATTCCGAAAAGGCGTACATCAGTATAGATTCCCTGGGCGACGAGGAAAGCGAGTGTACCTAATATGACGGTGATCCCGACGATAAACATGGCCGCACCGGTTTGACTGAGACCAAGATTGACCAGCCGATGGTGAATGTGCTCCTGGTCGGCATGGAACGGATGAATGCCGCGGCGGAGACGGCGGATGATAGCGAGAAAAGTATCGGTAACAGGAATGCCAAGCAGTAAAAGCGGTACAACAACTGCAATTTTTCCAGGCGCAATTGCCGACGAATTGACCGTAATGCAGGCAAGAATAAACCCTAGCGGCAAGCTGCCCGAATCGCCCATGAAAATAGAAGCGGGATTCAAATTGTAGCGCAGAAATCCGGCCACAGCACCGGCGATGAGAATGGATAATGTAACAAGCTGGGTATTGCCCAGAAGCGCAGCAACGGCCGCGCTGATCAGGGAAATGACAATGATGACTCCACCGGCAAGCCCGTCCAGGCCATCGATCATATTGATGGCATTCGCCACTCCGGCAATCCATAGAACAGAAATGGGGTAGGCGAGCACGCCAAGGTTGATTTCAAAAGCTGACGGCAGCACCAGAACCTGGATTTTCCATCCGGCTGCAACAGCGGCCGTTGCGGCGAGCAATTCGATGATCATTTTTAAATTGCAATTCAGATCAAATTTATCATCCAGGGCGCCCATTATAAAAAGGACAAAAGTTCCCAGCATAAGCGCTGCCAGTTGCAGACCAAAGCCTGCGAATGAATATGCCCCGTGCATCCAGACCAAGGCGACACCGATTGCCAGAGCGATAAAAATCGATGCACCGCCCAATTTAGGAATCTGCCCCTGATGAACCGTGCGATGATTTTCATAAGCTAAAATGTGCCACTTTGCTGCGATGTTGCGTACGATCGGCGTTAGCACGAGTGCGGCGATAAAAGTTATAAAAAAATATCCTGCAAGTAACAGCATTATTCCCTTCCACAATTTCAGTAGTGCTTTTGGTCATTGGGTGAGTCGATTTCAAATTGAAATATCTGGGGAATGAGAAAAAAGCATTTGTTCCCCGCCGGAACCCACTTGCTATCGGTCAAAAAGCCCGTTTTGTCTCTACAAGATTCATGCCGAAACCGAAATGCATGGTCGTACAGATAATCCGTTTCCACGAGCAGGTTAATACAAGTTATAATAATAGTTTAAATGGCGAGTTTATTTCCACTTTTTCAGATCGGTTTGGTAGCGATATGCCCAGGTACGAAAAATGGCTTAATTCAATACGAAATTTCAAAGATGTTACAGTTTTCTGATTCGTGGTTGAGATTCGGTTCGGTTTATTGGTTGGGGCAATGACATCCCTATCTTAGAACAAGGGGCTGCAGCCCCTTGTTAATAACACGGCAAATTTCATCCATCCCATCGCAAATGTAATCAGGATTTTCTTTTTCCAGTTTTTCTTTTGCAAACGTGTTTGAAACAGCAATGCAAATCATTCCGGCTGCTTTGGCGGAGCGGATGCCGTTGAGTGCATCTTCGACAACAATACATCTTTGCGGAGGTATTCCCAGCTTTTGTCCGGCTTTTAAATAAATTTCCGGCGAAGGTTTCTTTTGCTGCACATCCTCAGCACTGAGTATCACCGAAAAAATATCCGGCGAAATTTTCGCGGCTTTGAGATTCGCTTCGATCTTGATGCGGTCGGCGCTGCTTGCCAGAGCCATGGGGAACCCGGCATCCTTCAATTCAGCAAGGCAGGTTTTAACGCCCGGGAAAATTTGCAGCTTCTCATCAACAATTTGCAGATAAATTTCATATACCCTATCTTTCATCTCCGGCCGATACGGCATACCGTACTTTTCCGCAACGCCGCCAATATACCTGACTTCGCCTGCACCGATAAAGGGAATGAAATCCTCGGGTACAGCCTGTACCCCAAAATCGTGCAAGCCCATTATTGCCGCCGCATTAATCACCGGCTCTGTATCCACCAGGACACCGTCCATATCGAAAATGACGGCATGGTTGGGTTGTTCGATTATCTTTTTTTTCATAGCGTAGGCCTATTAGAAAGCTGAAGGAATTAGATCTATATTCCGAGCCGGACGAGAGAATTTAACGCAGGGCACGGCGAACTGGCAGAGAAAAACCAGATTAAAAATGAAAAAAATCTCTGCGATTGCAGTGCCAGCTTTAGATGTGTTTTTATATTGTTGCAATCTTATTTTACAGGAGAAACTTGATACAACAAGGACCTCGATAGACTGTCGAAAATCCCGGTTGCCCGAAGGGCCCCGCCGGATGTCGGGGTGTACCAGTTCATTTCTACATCCATTTGCTAACAAAACGATTGATTTACGATTTTTGATTTATAAAGGATTACGGTGTGAGAAGCTTTTAGCCGCCCTGTGCGACGCATTTCGAGAACGTTGCACACGATTTTACCAACCCTTGCGCCGATTCCAAATCATCGTTCAATACTTCTCAGCAAAGCCCAGGCAAGCACTGCCACTTGCTCACCTTCTTCTGTTTCTTTCAGCTCCAGCAAAATAGGTTGAAATATCTCTTTGAGTTCACCTTCTACAACCTGCTGAAGAACGTGATGAACACCTCTTTTCAAGTATACCGAACTAGATTTTTTTATCAATGCCTTGAGAAGGGGTTTTATCGACGCAGTACCCAAACCAATGAGCCCCTCCGCAGCCAACCATCGAAAATCCGGATTCTCATTCTCCAAATGAACGATAAAAAACGTCAGGCATTGTACATCGGCTATTTGTGATAGTGCCTTAATAGCTTCCCATTTCAAGACGTCATTTTTCGACTTGCACAATTCTTCCAGACGCTCAATAACAGGATGGCCGATATTCACCAAGGCATCTCGCGCATTTTTCCTTACAATAACTTCGTCGTTAGCCAGATCCTTGATTAAGGCATCGATCATGTCTTCAGTCTGATTCAATGGTAAAGTTTCTTCATTATTCATTACATTATTCCTCTATCTATGCCTTTATTGTTCTATGACCCGATCTCCACACCCATTTACAGGGCTGTCGCTATTGTGGTCTTTAAATCATCGCGCATTTCAAAAATAACCGATTATACATAATTATAATTTTTATTTATGAAACTTTACCCCCATATGATCCACCAGTTTATAGGCACGGACTTTCGCAAAATCAGTTATCACGAAAGCTACTAAGGCATACCCCCAGACAAACAGCGCGAGTTTCCAACCAATCGGTGATACCCACCAACCATATACGGCAAGAAGGGTTGCCAGTGCCTTGGTGATCACTGCCGACCAGAACAAAACGGCACTGGGTTTAATAGACCAGAAATGACCTCGGGTACGGGTGACAAAGATAGTCAAGTGGCCTGCAACAGCGAGTTTTAGAAAAATAAATGATTGCATCGTCTCTCTCGGCAAATGCAAAACTTCCTGAGCAATGTAAAATATACCAAAAGAGGAAACAACGCCAATTAGCCCCAAAAAAGTGGACATGCTTAACACAACCCTCATATTCCATCTTTCCGGCTCATTGGAATAACGGACATTGTCATAGGCAATTGCCATAATGGGTGCATCGTTAAACAGTGCCAACAAAACAATCATAATAGCGGTCACAGGATAAAAATTAAAAACAAGGATGGATAGCGTGATAAAGAACAGCACACGGATGGTCTCGGCGATACGATAGATGGCATAACTGTTCATACGCTGGAATATTTTTCGGCTTTCCTTGATGGCATCGATAATCACCGAAAGCCCCGGCAGGGTGAGCACGATGTCGGCCGCCGATTTTGCTGCATCGGTGGCGCCGGCCACGGCAATTCCTGTATCAGCCTTTTTCAGGGCTGGCGCATCATTAACGCCGTCACCGGTCATGCCAACTATGTGCCCTTTGCCCTGGAGAAGTTCGACGATATGGTATTTATGTTCCGGGTAGACTTGGGCAAAGCCATCGGCTTCTTCAATGATCCGTTGTGCTTCTCTGTCAGGTTTATTAAGGATAGAGGCGGCCGGCATCATGTTAGTGCCCAAGCTCACCTTCTGAGCTGTTTCCTTGGCAATGGCAACGTGGTCGCCGGTAACCATCTTGACATCCACGCCCATAGATTTAGCGATTCTTATGGTTTCTGCCGAATCTTCACGGGGGGGGTCAAAAAGCGGTATAATTCCTACAAATTGCCAGTTACCCTGTTTGTCAGTCCTAGCAACGCCAAGCGTACGATAACCTTTAGCGGCAAAAGTATCCACATCTTCCTCCACCTTGGCAGCGATATCCTCTTTATTGGCCGCCAGCGACAGGATAATTTGAGGGGCACCTTTGGTTACTTTGAAGCTGGTGCTTTCAGCATCCGAGATTGTGGCCTCCGTTCGCTTTACTACCGGATCAAAAGGTTTAAATTCTTTTACTTTGTAGGCACCTATTGTATCAAAGACTTTTAGTGTTTTGGTTTTGTTTATGATGGCATTGTCGATGGGATCTTGATTCTCCTCTTTGGAGGCAAGCGTAGCAAACAGCAACACATCGTTGTCTGTAAATCCCGCAAAGGGTTTCACCTGAGCCAGGGTCAGCTCATTTTTGGTAATGGTGCCGGTTTTATCCGAACACAGAATATCCATGCCGGCCATTTCCTCGATGGCGGCCAGTTTGCTAACGATGGCTTTTCTTTTTGCCAGTGCCATTGCACCAACTGCCATAGTAACCGTCAACACGGCCGGCAGAGCCACCGGTATGGCAGCAATGGTAAGAACCAGCGCAAACTGAAGAGTTTCCAGCACACTCTCATGGCGAAAAAGAGCCACTATAAATATGACCGCAACCAGAACAATGGCCAGGACAATCAGATAATCCCCTATTTTAATGACCGCCTTCTGAAAGTGACTTTGTGTTTTAGCCTCTGCTACCAGCCTGGCCGTCTTGCCGAAATAAGTGTTCATCCCAATGGCGACCACCAGCGCATTCATTTCACCCTGGCGGATGATGGAACCGGCATAACCAACATCGGAAACATGCTTTTCAACGGGCAGTGATTCGCCGGTTAATGCGGATTCATCCACCGACAGGTAAGCACCATCTACGAGTTTGATGTCAGCCGGGACAATATCCCCCAAGCGCACCCGCACAACATCTCCCGGAACAAGTTCCCGGGCAGGTATTTCAAGCCACTTGCCATCTCGCAGCACCTTTGCCTTCAGGGCCAATTTTTGCTTTAATAATTCAATGGCGTTGTCCGCCTTGTGCTCCTGCCAGAATCCGACGATGGCGTTTAACAACAGCAGTACGAAGATAACCCAAAAGTCCTCCCAGTGGTGGATGATGGCCGATAGAATAGCCGCAACTTCAATCATCCAGGGAATTGGCCCCCAGAAATAACTTAGAAATTTCATGAGCGGGCTGACTTTTTTCTCGGAAATCTCGTTATAGCCGTATTCTTCAACTCGCTCTTTTACAGAAGAATCCGAAAGCCCCTTTTCGCTTGAAGAAAATTTCTTAAACAGGTCTTCAACCGATAGTTTTTTGATCTCGGAGATATCTAATATACTCTTATCCATTTTAATTCCTTCTCATTATTACGCATAACCCATCTTAGGACAGTTTTGGGCTAGTTTAAGGTGGTGGATTTACCCTTTTGGATAACGTAAAGAACCCATAGGGCGACTGAAGCTATCCAAAAAAAGATAGCCCTTTTATAAACCATTTCAAAGTACTTTTCATTATAAAATTTAAAGACAAACTGTTACTCCTAATCTTTAAATTTTACTTATTTTACAATATGAAAATGAAGAAAAGATGAAGGAACCTGAATTTCTGAATACAGGTTTTCTATTCGAAAAGGCGGGAAAACGTAGCGGCGCATTTCCGACTCCGGTTGCCCAAAGGGCACCGGATGTTGGGGGATACGAGTTCAGATATATATCCATTAGATAATAAATTGATTAATTTATGGAGGATTACAATGTAGAAGAATTTTTCCCACCATGTGCGACGCATTTCAAGTGCGTCGCACACAGGTTTATCTTTTTATCCTACTGCGCAAGAATCATTTTCATCATCTTGTACACCTGGCCGCTCTTTAAAGTGTAAAAGTAAACACCGGAACTGACTTTATTTCCGGCGTCGTCCCTGCCGTTCCATTCCACCTGATGTTCTCCCGGACTGAGAAAACTGCTCATCAACGATCTGACTTTTTGTCCCCTGGTATTAAAGATTGTAATCTCCACCTGAGAAGCTTTGGGCAGCTCAAATTGAATGGTTGTTGACGGATTAAAAGGATTGGGAAAATTCTGCGCCAGCCGGATGGTCCTTGGTTTTGCAGAATGTTCTCTGCCGGCAACGCCGGTTCCTGCAGTCAGGACGAAATCCCGACCGTCAAATGCGGTGCCCTCATCCAGATAAAAACTACGCATTGCCGGATCGGATGAGTAGCCTCTTTTATAAACTCCTAAATGATAATCGCCGGCCATCACATCATCAAATTGATAATCGCCGTTATTATCGGTGTAGGCAATGAGAAAACCCTGCGGTGACTCTTCCCAATTGTTTTCGGCCGCGACATAAACATTGGGAGCTGTGGAGCCGTCACTAAAAGTAACCCGTCCGCTAATGGCGGTAACAGTTCCGAACGATTCCAAGCTGAAATCTTTTCCTGTAACCGTTTGACCTTCCTGAACAGGAATTTGAACGTATGGAAAAGACGGAGAAACCACGTTATAGCCGTCTTTTTGAGCGGCTAAGCTGGTAATCGTGCCGGGCATAACGCCAAGTTTGTAATTGCCGTTTTCATCGGAAACAGTTTGGTAGAGTCGAAATACAAATGTTGTCAAATCCATTGCCATGCCGGTAATTTCTACTCCTGCCAGACCGCTTCCATTGACCGTACACGTGCCGGTAATGAAAGCTTTGTAGGGCTTGAATACAAAATCGGAGGTAACCGTCTGTCCTTCACTAAGGTTAAGTGAATCGGTCTCAGGGTCAACATAATACTCTGCCGGCCAGTTTTCATTGGCAAAATTGATGAGCCGGGAAGGACTAACGATAACAGACCCCGGCATCACTCCCATTCGGTAATTTCCCAGTGAATCGGAACTCGTCATACTATAAAAGGGTGATCCCAAACCGCCGGTCGCAAAAATCATAATTTCCGGGACGGGTGTCCCATCCTCCATGGTCAATTTCCCCTGAATAAAAGACTTGAATGGTTGCAAACTCAGATCGACGGTCTGGTTTTGCACACCGGTGACGGTAACTTGCACGCTATCCGAAGCCTGGTAGTTCACCATGGGCATTTCCATAGCAGCGATTTTAAAAGTACCGGGTGTAACGGCAATTTTATAATTTCCATTATCATCGGTTATACCATAATTTGTATTTTCTGCGTCTTCTGCAAAAACAAAAATTCGCGCTATAGGTGCGCCCGTTTCTGCATCGGTCACCTGGCCCTGAATAAATGGCGGCTGCGCCTGTACGTCGATTGTAATTTTGATAAAATCCGTCGAGCCGTCTTCATCCGTTAGTTTGAGCATACCTGAAATTCCCTCAGGCAAAAACACCTCATCAGGAGTGATGTTAAAAATCGTACGGATTTTTCCATCAACATTCGTTTCATCTCCGGCAAAATCATTGTCCGGATCATCCGGATCTTTGATCCAGCCGATACCGTCTGTGATATAATAAAACTCTACAACCTCTTCCTGCGGACCAATTCTCCCGTCTCCGTTCAGGTCCAAATAATACTCAAACGCCAGCTTGTTACCCGGACTTGCCAAATCGCAGGTAAACAACAATTCCATTGGCAAGCGATTGATGGTTATCTCTTTTTGACCGTTCATTCTGGCATTGCTTACAGCAAAGCTTGCCGACGGGACAATAAATAAAAGTAGTAGTAAGACTGTTTTTTTCATACGAGCAGTTCTCCCTTGACTAATGAATGGATTTCTGTAAAGGTCTATCCCAGGTTAAGTACAAATAGTATACTCAT
>JAADGR010000128.1 GCA_013152225.1 Calditrichota bacterium | reverse complement strand
CAATCACTTATTTTTCCGTCTTGTTTTTCGTATCGGAACTCATCTTAATGGTTACAAAACGTTCAAAAAAGAACGGAACAAAAACAAAAAATGACAAAAAATCACTCGTATTATTTTGGATTACTATACCTTTGAGTTTAACAATAGGGTTTTTTACAGCAAATCGACAAGAATGGAATACATTAAATTATTCGATAGCAATATTAGGATTCAGTATTTTTATGATAGGAATTATTATCCGGTGGGTTTCAATAATTCAATTAAATAAAGAATTTACAGTTGATGTAGCAATAACAAAAAACCACAATTTAAAGACAGATGGAATGTATAAAAACCTTAGACATCCAAGTTATTTAGGATTATTATTAATTTGTTTTGGACTTTCAATCTCGATGAACAGCATAACTTCATTCCTTGTAATTACAATTCCAATTTTACTTGCAATAATCTATCGAATTAAAATAGAAGAAAACCTTTTAATAAAAGAATTTGGTGAAATTTATAAAAATTATACGATGAGAACCCGCAAGATAATTCCAAAATTATATTAAAAAATTCTACAATATAAAATAATGAACAACTCGATACGAAAAAATCCATTCGTGAGAATTATCTTCGGGATACTCGGCTGTTTTCTTGTCCCCGCCATAGTTAAAATACTGGTTCTCAGACCCGTCTTTGGACTTTTGAATTTGGATGAGCAAATCTCAAAAGGCATTCAGGGAGTTATCATTATAGGAATAATACTGGGAACCTATAAATTATTTTATAAAAAGTTTGAACATCGGGAAATCAGTGAACTTGCAGGAAGATATTTTTTCAGAGACAGTGCAACGGGGTTTGGAATTGGGTTCGCATTAATAAGTATTGTAACCGGCATTTTTTATATAATGGGTTACTATTCCCCAATCACTGTCCATCCCGTTACAGCTCTTTTCAAACCCGTGATTATTTTTAGTGTAATGGGTGTGTGGGAGGAAATAATATTCCGGGGAATAATTTACCGGATTACCGAAGACAGCCTGGGCACCATCCGCGCCTTGTTGGTTTCTTCCCTTATTTTTGGATTTGTACATTTTAGTAACAGCGGGTTTAATTGGCTAAGCGGCATGGCTATTGCGCTGGAACTTGGGCTACTGACAGGAATAGTCTATACTTTAACCGGCCGCCTGTGGATGCCCATTGCGCTGCATATCGGCTGGAATTTTAACTTTGTGGTTTTCGGAACCACTGTTTCCGGTGCGAAAGAATTTCCCAGTTTTATCCAAAGCCGGCTGACAGGCCCTGAACTGATAACCGGCGGCGAATTTGGCCCGGAGAACTCGCTGATAACAATTTTAATTAGTGTGGTGTTGTTTGCAGTACTTTTTCATACGGCCTCCCGTAAGGGCAAATTACAAATTCCACCAAAAGGAAAATAAGATAATAAATGTTTGCAACTCAGGAACTGGCCTTTTTAACAGAGAATGCCGAAGCACTAAATCAAGTGGAATATGCAAAGACTCATCTGAGAATATTTGTAAATTCCAATTCAACATATAAAAAAATTAATAGTGGGTATGCAATATTTGCCGGTGTCGGGTCTCCGCTCACACAATCGATAGGTCTGGGTTTCAATGGCCAAGTAACCGAGCGGGAAATAAAAAATATAGAATTATTCTACAAGAACTTGAATTCACCAGTTTATATAGAGGTAAGCCACTTTGCAGATATGAGCTTAACACAAACTGAAAACTTTTCCACTACTGATATGACCGTCTATCCGCTGCTTTTTGGGGGCGGAACAATTTCAACACTAATAAACAGGAATAGAAAATGAAAAAAGAAAATCCCTTACAAATTTTTGCAGATGAAAGCCCGAAAGTACAAAAAGCTTATGCAGCTTTTATCCAATCGCTCATTGACATGGAAGGATTAGATACGAAGACAAAGCAATTAATTTACATAGGAATGAAAATGGTTGCAGATGATGAAAGAGCTGTTAAAATGCACGTTCCAATGGCCAAAAACGCAGGAGCCACAAGAGAAGAAATTAAGGCAACAGCTTTATTGGGATTATCAGTAATAGGATTAAAAGCTGCTTCAAAGTTTTTACCGATCGTGTTGGAGAGTTATGATGGTAATAGAAATTATAAATAGATTTCCTAAATGCAGGTGAACTTGGTTGTTATATCGGAGGGATTAAAATGTGGCATTTTAAAATTGTATGGATTACATTATTTGCAATTGCAGGCATTGCTTCTGCTCAGCAAAGTATGGTTAAATACGAGGAAACGTTTAATGTACGCGGCAAGTCCTTTGAGGTAAACCTCGACATAGATGGTGGACAAGTAGAAATTGTCCGCGGAGAGCATGGTCATGAGTGCCGTGTCTCCATGGAATACACCAAAGAAAAGTGTGACGGCGATGTCAGATTTAATAAAAAACGCAATCGCCTGGATGTGGAACTCAACTTTAGAAATTGGTCTTTCTGGAAAAAAGAGCATGGCAAAAACTCGTTCAATGCACGAATCATAATAGAGCTTCCGAACAACGTAAGTATCGATCTGAATACCAAAATAAAAGCAGGTGAAATCGATTTGACACTTGGCGATATGAAAATAAGGAATTTTGAACTCAAAAATTGGGCGGGTGATGTCACCGTTGATTTTGACGAGCCCAATCGAATAGCTATGAATGAGTTTGATGTGGACATCAAAGTAGGTAACGTAAAGCTTCTCAATCTCGGCAATGCCAACTTTGAAGAAGCGGATATCAACGGCGGTGTGGGTGAAATGCAAATCGATTTCAATGGTAATAAAATCGAACGGTCCATGGCACGAATTGACCTGGACGTGGGCGAAACCACCATCGATATTCCGGACCAAATCGGCGTCAAGATAAAAGTGTCAAAATTTTTATTTCTCTCGAATGTTGAATACCCTCACTGGTTTGATCGCCGCGGAAAATATTACTATTCCAAAAACTATGACGAATCCGACAAATCCCTCTATTTGGTCATTTCGCAGGGGATCGGCCAACTCAAAATCAGGGTTGACTAGACGATTTTAAAAGAATCAGGATATCCTATATGTTTCCGGGAAAATACGTTTTATTACAAAGCTTTTTAATTATTTTATCAGTCGCAGCCTTTGCAAATGACAAACAGCTTCAGGCAGGCATACATATCAACGACATTGACGGCGATAGCTGGCAAATGCAGGCTTTTGAACTTGATAAAGACATGTCCGTTTTTATCCGTGCAACCGGCCAGGCACCCGGTAATCGCTGGATTGCCAAGGCATGGATACTGGATGCAAAAACCCGGCGTGTCGTGTGGGAAATGAATGCAGATAACAGCAAACGTGCAGGCAGCAAAGGAAAACGTCGTTTTAGCGGTTCCCTCGAACTGGCCAAAGGTCAATACGAAGCTTATTTCGGAGTGGACGCTTCGGCTTTGTTTTCTAAACACAATGTTATAGGAATCATTGACAACCTGTTCTCAGGCTTTGACAAATCGTTGAAAAAACTTGCACGAGACTGGGAACTGGAAATCTATCCGGATAAAAAAGATACTTCCTTTTTTCATGAATACTCTCCCGGTGAGGATGAAAACACCATTGTTCAACTCACAGACATGGGCGACGATGAAAACGAAAAGGCGGGGTTTTCGCTCAAAAAAGAAATGCAGGTTCGTATTTATTCTCTGGGCGAAGGAATTCGCAAAAACCGCGAAATGTATGATTACGGCTGGATTTTAAACGCCGACACGCACCGGCGCGTCTGGGAGGCAAACATCCGCTACAGCAAGCCTGCCGGGGGAGCATCGAAAAACCGGCTTTTCGATCAAGTGATCACTCTTCCTGCCGGAAATTATATCGTTTATTATACCACTGATGACTCGCACTCGGCTGAAGATTTCAACCAAATGCCGCCTTACGATCCAAGATACTGGGGCATCACCCTATGGGCTGTTGACGGCAATCTCGCCGACGTGGTTATCGGAGATTATCAGGAAAAACAAGTGCAGCCAATTGTGCAGTTGACAAAAATTGGAGATGAGCAGCTTGTAAGCAAAGGGTTTGAGCTGCTTCGCGGCGCCAAGGTACGCATTTATGCGCTGGGTGAAGCCAGTCTTTTCAGCAAGAGAATGGTGGATTACGGCTGGATCATTAATGCGCATACGCGGGAAAAAGTCTGGGAAATGAAAATACAAAACACCGAACATGCCGGAGGGGGAAGAAAAAACCGCGAAGAAGATGAGATCATCGATCTTCCGGCCGGCGCTTATATTGTTTATTATTCAACCGACGATTCGCATTCTTATGACGACTGGAACACCTCGCCGCCTTATGATCCGAAAATGTGGGGAATTACAGTGTGGCCTGCCGATAAGAATTTTGATTACACGCAGGTACGCCCGTACGACGAGCAAAAAGACCCTGCGTTAATCGTGTCCATCGTTGGCGTCGGCGATGATGAACATCGTCGAAAAAGATTTACACTCGATGAGCCTGCAAAGCTTTGTGTCTATGCCATTGGCGAAGGCCTGCGCGGCGATGATGAAATGGCGGATTATGGCTGGATCGAGGACAGCAATGGTAACATTGTCTGGATGATGACATACAATAAAACCCGGCGCGCCGGTGGTGCGCGCAAAAACCGAGTTTTCAAGGGTACAATTGAATTGGACGCCGGAACTTACACGGCACATTTTCAAACGGATGACAGCCATAGCTTTGAGGAATGGAACGCTTCCCCGCCCGATGATCCGTCCCACTGGGGAATCACAATTTTCAGAGAAAAAGAATAAGCTTCATTATTAATTAAAAGTGATCTCAGATAAACACAAAAGGAGGAGAATCTTATGGATAAATCCATTGAGAACGAAATCACTGTAAAAGCGAATGCTCAAGTGAATATGGGAAACTGGATCAGCAGGGGCTGGGACATGACCTTTTCAGACATTGGGCCAATTATTCTGATTTCTCTCATTTATCTTGTCGTCATCGCGGTTGCCTCGTCCACTCTTATCGGGGAATTTGTTGTCATCGGGCCTCTAAATGTGGGATTCTTTATCATTTTTTTCAAAAAAATCAGAGGGGGAAAAATAGACATTGGCGATATTGGCAAGGGATTTAGCTTTTTCGTGGCGGCAGCACTGTCGTATATCATTGTCGGCTTTTTCATTTCCATCGGGTTCATTTTTTGCATTATCCCGGGCATTGTCATCAGCGCGCTGTACATTTTTACACCAGCCATTATTGCCGAGAAGAACCTGGACTTTTGGCAGGCCATGGAAGCCAGCCGAAAAATCGTTACTTCCCATTTGTTTGAAATGTCCATTTTTGTCATTGTCCTCGGATTCATAAATCTGCTCGGCGTGCTGTTGTGCGGTATTGGCGTCCTCATTTCAATCCCACTGACATTTGCAGCCATGGCTGCGGCTTATGACGATCTGGTTGGAATTGAAAACGAACCGGCAGAAACAGCGGAATGATCATTTTACCTCGTTCCCAAACTCCTGTTTGGGAACGGAATAACTCGGGAAGCTTTGCTTCATTACGGAAAAGCAGAGCTTCTAAAGAGTTTTCCGGCTATCAACCGGTGTCTGTCAATAACAAAAAAAGCGGAGCATGAACAGCCTTTGTCTCAAATGATCATTATTTTTTCAAGCTTATTTCTACTCATTTTCGCCGGTGCGGTCGAACTAATGATGCACCGGTATCACCTAAGGAAAGTTCCTTTGCGGATTCACGTGAACGGATCGAGAGGGAAATCCTCAATCACCCGTCTCATTGCTGCGGGACTGAACGCCGGAGGAATCAGCACTTTTGCCAAAACAACGGGGAGCGCAACACGTCTCATTCATCCTGACGGCGCGGAAGATGCTGTCAGGCGTAACGGGATGGCGAACATTTCAGAACAAATCCGGATAATAAAAAATATCAGTCGACACCATGCCGATGCCGCTGTCATCGAATGTATGGCGATTCGCCCCTATTTGCAAAAGGTTGAAGCCGCGCAAATCGTGCAGCCGCATATCAGCGTAATCTCAAACATTCGTTCAGATCATGTGGATGTTATGGGTGAAAAACTGACGGATATTGCGCGTTCCATGTTGGCTGCTGCGCCGAAGAAAAGTGAGCTATTCATTACCAGGGAGACTTGGCCGATCCTTCACGAGTCCGGGTTTCAGGGCCATGAACATCTCCACATCATTGAACAGGATAAATACAATTTGAGAGATCATCTCCACGATTTCAGCTATTACGAACATGAAGAGAATATAGCGCTTGCACTTGCGGTTTGTGAATATCTCGGCGTTTCTTTCCGGGATGCTCTTGGCGGCATGAAAAAAGCCGGGCCGGATGTCGGTGCGCTAAGATTTCTGCAAACCAGGCATAATGGTCACACGATTCAATTCATCAATGCTTTTGCCGCTAACGACCCGGAGTCGATTGAAAAAATATGGGAGCAGATGGGCCTTGCCGACATCGCAAAAGATCGTTTGCTTATCGTTTTGTTCAATGCTCGTCCCGACCGCCTCCTTCGCACCAGACATTTTTTTCAATTTATCACCAACAAACTTTTTCCGGACCATTTCATTTTTATCGGTGATTTCGGTGCACCGATTGAACATTTTCTCAAAAACGAAAAACAAGATAATATTCTGGATATGACCGGAATGTCTGCCGACAAGATCGGAAAAGAGATCAAATCACTCATTAACCGGGATGCCGTGGTTTTTGCCTGCGGCAATATTGTGGGTGTAGGATTGCAAATGGTTAATTATTTTGAAAGGGCCGCAGAGGATTCGTAACCGATCAGAGGGCCTGCTGGGTAATGTAAAAAGAATTTAACTTTTTTGTCATTCAGTAAGAATCTTGTTGGATCGACGATTAAATAATAAAAATTCCAACACCAGCGTTTTCCCTACAAGATTCCTTCTGAATGACGCCTTGGAATAAGTTACATCCCTATCGATTATTTAATGCGCGCGTTCAAGTAATAAGTGCAACAGTTTGTCTTTAAATTCCTTAACTTCATAAGTACTAGTACTTATGAAGTTAAGGACAAAACTGGCGCATTTTATGGAATACAAACAACTAACGTACGAACAAAGAATCGAAATCCATGCTTTGCTGAAAGCAGGGTGCAATCAAACAAGAATCGCTCAAATTATTGGTGTCAACAAATCGTCCGTGTGTCGTGAAATCAAACGAAACACAGGACAAAGAGGATATCGTCCCATTCAGGCGAATCAATGTGCACATGACAGAAGACATGGCGCAGCAAAGAACATCCGATTCACCGATGAACTCAAGGAAGAAGTTTCCAAACGCCTTGAGCTTGACTGGAGCCCTGAACAAATCAGCGGCTGGCTTAAGAACAACGATAAGCCTTATGTTAGTCATGAGACGATTTACCAATTTATTATTGACGATCAAGCCAACGGCGGTGAACTGTATAAGCATCTTCGCCGAGGACGCAAAAAACGTCGAAAGCGCATTAAAAACAAGGATCGACGTGGACAAATACCGAATCGAGTCAGCATCGAACTGCGCGACCCGATTGTTGAAACCAAAGAACGAGTGGGCGACTGGGAGATTGACACCGTAATTGGCAAAAACCATAAAGGCGCCCTTGTCACTGCCGTTGAACGAAAAACAAAGTTTAGCTGCATCAGGCACGTGCCTAAAAAGGAGGCTGCCTTGGTTGCCAAAGCCTTGATTGAAATGCTGTCGCCATTCAAAGAATTGGTGCTTACGATCACGGGTGATAACGGAAAAGAATTCTCTGAACATGAAAAAATTGCAGCAGCATTAAATGCTCAATTCTATTTTGCCCATCCCTATAGCTCGTGGGAAAGAGGCCTTAACGAAAATACAAACGGCTTGATTCGGCAATATTTTCCAAAAAAAACAAGCCTGCTTTACATAGATAAACAAGATGTCATCGCTGTTCAAAATAAATTAAATAATCGGCCCAGAAAAACAATAAATTTTGCTACTCCTAGTCAATTATTCTTTAATTCACTTGTTGCACTTGGAACTTGAATTCGCCT
>JAADGR010000524.1 GCA_013152225.1 Calditrichota bacterium | reverse complement strand
GCGGAGAATGTTCTCATTATTGGCGCGGAAACCTTGTCGAAAATTACAGATTATACAGATCGGGCAACATGCGTTTTGTTTGGTGATGGCGCCGGGGCCGCAGTAATGCGTCCGGCAGTTGATAATCACGGTGTGCTGGGAACTTTTATCAAAAGCGATGGTCGTTTGCATCACTTATTGCACATGCCGGGTTTTGGAACAAAGTATCCTCCTTCAATCGATACAATTAATCAAAGATATCACTATATAAAAATGGCGGGACGAGAAGTTTTTAAATATGCCGTAACAGCAATGGGAGAAGCTGCTGAAAAAATCATCGATATTGCGGGAATAGAAAGCAAGGATATTGATCTCTTAATCCCCCATCAGGCTAATTTAAGGATTATCGATGCAACGGCAAGAAGGATTAAAATTCCTTCCGAACGAGTGTACGTCAACATTGAAAAATATGGAAATACATCTGCGGCATCCATACCCATCGCTTTTGCAGAAGCACGGCAGGAGGGACGTTTAAAAAAAGACGATATTGTAGTTTTTGTAGCTTTTGGCGCTGGATTCACATGGGGTTCAGCCGCTATCAGACTTTAGAGTGTTCATTACAATTTCGGTCTTGCTACTATGGTTGTCGGAAAATTCGATGTGGAAGAAAAAAAATTCAAAAAAAGCTATTGCCTTGAAGAATAAAAATCTATATTTTGACGCTTTATCGCGGGTTAAAAGATTTCGGAAAGAACAAACCAGATTGCAAAAGCAAGTTGGTAGGGTAAATTGACAAAATCAGCTTTTATCTTTCCCGGACAAGGATCGCAAAAAGTGGGGATGGGCCGTGATCTTTATGATGAATTTGCACTCGTTCGAGATATTTATCATTTAGCAAACGATATCCTGCAATTTGATGTGAAAAAGTTTTCATTTGAAGGGCCGGAAGATAAATTAGTGCAGACACATATAACGCAGCCGGCTATTTTTGCACACAGCTATGCAGTCTATGAGCTTGTTCGTCAAGCCGGGTATTCCGCTGAAATGGTAGCCGGGCATAGCCTCGGTGAATACACGGCACTTACCGCCGCCGGAGTTCTTTCTTTTGAGAATGCTCTCCACCTTGTTAAAATGAGGGGGGAATTGATGCACAATGCCGGAAAGGTGCAAAGGGGCACAATGGCCGCGATTATTGGGCTTGAAAATGAGCTTGTCGGCAGCATTTGCAGGGAAGCCTCTGCAAAGGGAATTGTTGGTCCGGCGAATTTCAATTCTCCGGCGCAGGTTGTTATCTCGGGTTCCGTTGAAGGCGTTCATGAGGCTATTCGGCTTGCAAAAGAAGCAAAGGCCAGGCGGGCAGTGGAGTTAAGCGTCGGTGGAGCCTTTCATTCACCATTAATGAAGCCGGCAACAAAGGATTTTTCGCATATCCTTGACGATACGGAATTTAAAACGCCTGAAATTCCTGTTTACTGTAATGTGACCGGAGAGGCAACTCGGGATGTTGCAGAAATTAAAAGATTGTTGAGCATGCAGCTCATGAGTCCTGTTTTGTGGACGAAAACAATTCGGCAAATGATAAAAGACGGGGCAGGTAGATTTCTGGAATTGGGGCCCGGTACCGTGTTAGCCGGTCTCTTGCGCAGGATTGATAAAAGTGCAACCGTTTCATCTATCAGCGGGAAAGAACAAATTGCTAAATTAAAAGAAAAGGAAGATAATTAAGTGGTCAATTTGAATGATAAAATAGCACTGGTCACCGGTGCGGCGCGAGGAATTGGAGCGAGCATTGCACTCAAGCTGGCATCGGCAGGTTGTGATGTTATGGTTTCTGACATCGATCTTGAGGGTGCACAAAAGACAGCTTTGCAAATTATAGAGATGGGCCGGGATGCAAAATTTGTGAAAACCGATGTTTCCCAAATGAGCGATGCTGAAAATATGATAAAAACAACTCTGGATCTATTTGGAAGAATTGATATCCTGGTCAATAACGCCGGTATTACTCGCGATAGCCTTTTAATGAGAATGAATGAAAGCGAGTGGGACACTGTAATTGCAATTAATTTGAAAGGAACTTTTAATTGCATAAAAGCAGCCACACGGTCAATGCTTAAACAAAGAGCCGGAAAAATAATAAATATCGCGTCAGTCGTAGGTGTAATGGGGAACGCCGGGCAGGCAAACTACTCTGCCTCTAAAGCAGGCGTAATCGGATTGACAAAGTCTATTGCCAAGGAATTCGGACCAAGAAATATTCAAGTCAATGCAATTGCTCCGGGTTATATTGAAACAGAAATGACCAAAAATTTGCCTGAAAGTGCAAAAGAGGCATATTTTAATATCATTCCATTAAAACGGGCAGGCCTGCCTGATGATGTTGCCGATGTTGTTCTTTTCCTTGCCGGTCCATTATCCGATTATGTTACCGGGCAGGTGATTCATGTAGATGGTGGCATGGTTATGTAGTATTATTTAGTTGAATTCAATACCTTTAAATAGAAAACAATAACACAATTAGCAGGAGGTAATCAAGAATGGCTGTAGAAGAAAAGGTGAAAGAGATTATTGTCGAACAACTGGGCGTTGATGCAAATGAAGTAACCCCGGAAGCCTCTTTTATCGATGATTTGGGTGCTGACTCTTTGGATACTGTAGAGTTGGTTATGGCTTTCGAAGAAGAGTTCGGTACTGAAATACCAGATGAAGATGCTGAAAAGCTCACAACAGTTGGCGATGCTCTCAATTATCTACAAGAGAGATTAGGCAAAAACGAATAGTCCCTCTGAACGAGGATGTGGGGCGACGCTTGTTGCCCCCTTTTTTTTAGCAGGACATTTTACATCCACTAAGGAAGTACATTAAAAGGAGTTTGCTCCACTAATGATCGATTCCTGAAAGTATGTTTTTTAAAGAAACGTGCTTTATGAATTTCATTGGTGTCAAGAGGTATTATATGAATCTTAATAGAGTCGTTGTTACAGGAATGGGTCTGGTTACGCCACTTGGAAATAATCTGGAAACCTACTGGAACAATCTTACCAGCGGGAAAAGTGGCATTGGGTACATCAGTCTGATCGATGCAACGAATCATGCAACAAAGATTGCCGGCGAAATTAAAGACTTTGAACCGCTGGAATTTATTGATAAAAAAGATGTTCGCAGAATGGATCGTTTTACCCAGCTTGCAATCGTTGCGACTGAAAAAGCAATTAGTCACTCCAAACTTAATTTTGATAATGTCGACCGGGACCAGGCTGGCGTCATTGTCTCATCCGGCATTGGTGGGATGGCTACTTATGAACGAGAATGCAAAAAATTAATTGACAACGGCCCGCGTCGTGTGAGCCCGTTTTTCATTCCCATGCTGATTTTAGATATTACGCCGGGATATATTTCGATACGACATGGACTTCGTGGAGTCAATTACTCGACGGTTTCAGCGTGCGCATCTGCTTCGCATGCCATTGGAGATGCTTTCCACCATATCCGTCATGGACGTGCACAAGTTATCATTACAGGCGGCAGTGAAGCTTCACTAACGCAGATGGGTATTGCAGGTTTTAATGCTTTGAAAGCACTCTCGACTCGTAACGACGAGCCGGAAAAAGCAAGCCGTCCTTTTGATTTGGATCGTGACGGTTTCGTCATGGGTGAAGGCGCAGGCATTCTTGTGCTCGAGGATTTGCAACATGCCAAAGCAAGAGGCGCAACTATTTATGGTGAAATTGTTGGTACAGGTTTTACTGCGGATGCATATCATATTACTGCACCTGCTCCGGATGGCAATGGCGCAACGCGCGCTATGAAATTGGCGATTAAAGAAGCAAACCTGACAACAGATGACGTTGATTATATTAACGCTCATGGCACTTCGACACAACAGAATGATAAAATCGAAACGCTGGCGATTAAAAATGTTTTCGGAAAAAGAGCCTATGATATCCCAATTAGTTCAACAAAATCGATGATCGGACATCTTCTTGGTGCTTCAGGTGCTGTTGAAGCCATTTCTTCTTTACTAACAATTCATCGAAGCGAAATTCATCCGACAGCGAATTACGAGACACCTGATCCTAATTGTGATCTCAATTATGTGCCCGGAAAACCAATTAAAAAAGATGTGAATGTTGCTATTTCAAATTCATTTGGATTTGGCGGGCATAACGCTACTCTGGCATTTAAAAAATACTCTGAATAAACCCGATTGCCATTTATGCAGATTAGAAACTTTAGGAATATTCTCCACAGGATTCTTGGCAAAAACAATATTCAAGGAACTCATCTTCCGGATTTGCAAAAAGTATCCGAATTATTAGAATACAATTTTACAAAAGAGGATATTCTCCTTCAAGCGCTGAAACATCGCTCTTACCTTACCTGTACAGGTGAAGAACGCATAAAGTCCAACGAAAGACTTGAACTCCTTGGTGATGCTGTTCTTGGACTCGTTGTTACCGATTTTCTTTATCATGAATACCCTGATGAAGAAGAGGGAAACCTTACAAATTTTAAATCTCTGCTGGTTAACCATAAAATCCTTTCAACAATCGGCAAGGACTTTGGCTTGGGGGAATTTTTGCTCCTCAATGAGGCAGAGGAACGTTCCGGTGGCAGAGAGCGTGAATCTATTATTGCAGATGCCATTGAAGCAATAATCGGTGCTATATATCTTGATGGCGGACTTGAAGCTGCGACAAAATTTATTCACACAAGAATAACAGTGTGTTTGACAGATTTGCTGGCGAACGGTTTAATGCGCAATTACAAGAGCCTTTTGCAGGAACATTGCCAAAGCCTGGGTTTAAAGGGACCTTTCTATAATCTCGTGAGTGAATCGGGGCCAGACCATTATAAAACTTTTACTATAGCGGTGAGTGTTAATGGAGATAAATTAGGGGTTGGAGAAGGACATTCAAAAAAGAATGCAGAACAAAAGGCTGCAAAAGAAGCGTTAATTTATTTAAAAGTCATTTGAACAAGGGAAGGCAAAATGGATTATTTTTTGACAGAAGAACAAGAAGCAATTCGAGAATTAGCAGGAGATTTCGCCAGAGAAAAAATTGCACCCGTTGCTGCCAAGTATGACGAAACAGCAGAATTCCCCTGGCCGGTCGTGAAAGAAATGGCAAAAGGAGATTTTTTTCGTCTTTGGATTCCGGAAGAGTATGATGGCATGGGCGGCGGCGTAATGGATTTGACCCTGGTTACAGAAGAGTTTTCAAAAGCTTGTGGTGGCATTGCATTGGCATTGGCGGGGACTGCATTGGGTACCTTTCCTCTGCTGATTAATGGAAATGACGAACAAAAGAAAAAGTATCTGCCGGCATTGGCCAGTGGAGAGGCTTTGGCCGCGTTCTGTTTAACCGAACCAGCAGCCGGCTCTGATGCCGGTGCTATCCAAACAACAGCTAAGCTCGAGGGCGATTACTATACTTTAAATGGCACAAAACATTTTATTACAAACGGTGGGGTTGCCAAATATTACACAGTCATCGCATTAACGAATCCTGCGCGAGGTACTCGTGGTGCTTCGGCATTTATCGTGGAAGAGGGCACGGAAGGCCTTATTTTTGGCAAAAAAGAAAATAAAATGGGAATACGCGCTTCGGCTACCAGCGAAGTTGTCTTTCAGGATTGCAAAATTCCAAAAGAGAATCTTTTGGGACGAGAAGGCCAGGGATTTATGGTCGCAATGAAAACACTGGACAAGTCCAGGCCGGGTGTTGCAGCACAGGCATTGGGTATTGCCCAAGGTGCGTTTGATCATGCTGTCGAATATGCGCGCCACAGACGACAATTTGGCCAAAGTATTGCCTCATTTCAGGCGATACAATTTATGCTTGCAGATATGGCCACCCAGATCGAAGCTGCCAGGGCAGTGATTTATTCCGTTGCCAGAATGATCGACTCTGGTGCAAAAGATTTCGGAAAAGAATCGGCAATGTCCAAAGTGCTTGCAGGTGATGTTGCTATGAAAGTTACAACCGATGCCGTCCAGATATTTGGCGGATATGGTTATATGAAAGAATATCCGGTTGAAAAATATATGCGAGATGCTAAAATTACACAGATTTACGAAGGCACAAACCAGATTCAACGAGGCGTTATTGCCCATCATATTATCAGAGAGAGTGCCAGACATAAATAAGTTAATCCTTTATCGATGCGTAAACCCGGCTTTTGTCGGGTTTTTTTATTGATAGAAAAGCTTGTTGACAGTTTTGCTATTTATGATAAATTTAAACAATTGATTTACCATGCCCGACAGTTCGTTTAAAACCATTGAAAAACTATCCTGTTTTGAAATGAAAGAACGAGGATCCCGTTTTATTGCACGCGCTCGGCCCGTACCTGCAAAAGAAGAGGCTGAGAACTTTATCCATCAAATAAGAAAAAAACATTTCGACGCCACGCACAACTGCTTTGCATACAGGATTGGCAGCGGACGAAATGAAATAACGCGTTTCAACGACGATGGCGAACCGTCGGGAACCGCAGGCAAGCCGATCCTGCAGGCGATCACCACAAGGGATTTAACAAATGTTTGTGTTATTGTAACAAGATATTTTGGCGGAACAAAATTGGGAACCGGCGGATTGATTCGGGCTTATGGTGGAGCAGCTTCCCAAGTGCTGGAAACTTCAGACATCAGGGTCAAGTATTTTACTACAGAATTACAAATTTCTTATGACTATGAATTTTCAAATTTTGTTATGCGTGAAATTGATAAATTCCAGGCAAACATACTGAAAAAAGAGTACGATCAAAATGTAAAGCTTTTAATTTCAATTCGCGAGAGCTTTGCTGCCAAATTTGTTGAACAATTGACGAATCAATCATCCGGCAAAATAAAGATTATTTTGAATTGAAAAAATAGTATGGAGTGGTTGCTTTTTTTTATTCTGTTTCTTTTAGGCGCTTTCTTTTCCAGTTCTGAAACAGCTTATGTCGCGTCCAACAGGCTCAAGTTAAGATTGAAAGCGCATGAACAGAAAAAAGATAAAAAATTATTTCAATTTCTGACTGATGCTCCCAGATTTTTAACAACGACATTGGTTGGAAATAACGTAGTGATTGTAGCGTGTTCCTCGGCATCTATCGTCCTTTTATCCCCATATCTATCAGAAACACTTCTTGTCTTGATAACAACTGTCTTTTTGCTTTTGTTCAGCGAAATCCTGCCAAAGTCTATTGCCCAACAAATACCCAATCGATTTCTGAAAGTTATGGGTGGAGGAGTAAATCTTTTCTATTATCTGCTTCTACCGCTCATTAAACTCGCCCGGCTTATGTCGCAAGTTTTGGTACGTATGTTTGGCGGCGTCGATCTGGACGTCGAAACATTTTTTAAAAAAAGCGATTTGCCTATTTTAATACGCGAATACTCGAGCAGTAGCACATTATCCAAAGAAGACAGAGAACTGGTAAATCGTGCAGTCGTCATCGGCGACAAGAGGCTTCACGACGTCATGGTTCACCGTACTGAAATAATTGGCGTAGAAATGGGAACCTCCATTGATGAAATTATTTCTTTATTTCGCAAAACGGGCTATTCACGCTTTCCCATCTATGAAGACAGTTTGGATGATGTCCGGGGGTTTATCTATGTCCTGGATATTCTGAACACAAAAGCAAGTGAACCGAAAAGCCTCATTCGACCCGCAGTGTTTTTCCCGGAAACGATGCGAGCCATTAACGCCTTGCATAAATTGCGGAAAAAGCGGATTAGCGTGGCCATAGTAGTGGATGAGCATGGCGGCACTGCCGGTCTCGTATCTATAGAAGACATTGTCGAAGAGCTGTTTGGCGAAATTGCCGATGAATACGATAAAGAAGCCAAAATCACAAAAAGAGGCCAAAAATCTATCATATTGACCAGAGGTCGGGAAGAGATCGAAGAACTTGTCGAGCGTTACGGTTTGAATATTCCTAAAGGCGATTATGTTACCCTTGCTGGTTTTATTGAAGCTCAATTGGGTCACATTCCCAACACATTCCCAAAGCAGGAGAGAAAATTCGTTTGCAGGATTTTGAAGTAACAATTATAGAAGCGAGTCCGACAAAGATATTAAAAGTTGAAATCAGGCCAAAAGCGAAAAAAGATTAAAAATAACTTGATATTTCTACTAGTTTTGACTATACTTCTAAAACTTGAAAAAATGATCCGGAGGTAATAATGGAAAAACATGTCAAAACAACCGGTATTTTGTGGATTGCTAAAGGAATCCTTGGTATTTTGGTGGGCTTTTTTGTATTTGCAATAATGCTTGGCATCGGGTTTTTTGCAAATACACAGGGAGGGGAAGAAGCACTGCCCATTCTTGCCATAATCGGGTTGTTCGTCGCAGGTCTGCTTACAGTCCTTTCTATCCCGGAAATTCTCGCAGGAATTGGTATTCTAAAATTCAAGCAATGGGGAAAAATATTGGGGCTAGTCGTGGCTGCGCTTAATCTGCTCAATATCCCTGTTGGCACTGCATTGGCCATTTATTCGTTTTGGGTACTATTGAAAGACGAAAGCCAGGAATTGTTCAGCTAAATGTCGACTCTACTTATCCTTAATCCGAAAGCTGCAAAAGGAAACGCACAAAAGCACTTTGATCGGATTTTTCAAAATTTCAAAGACGCAAAATTTGATCATGATGTAAAATTTAGCGAATATCCGTTGCACGCCGAGAGCATTGCTAACGATGCCGTCACAAATGGTTATGATAATATTGTGGTCGCAGGCGGCGACGGGACGCTGAATGAAGTGGTCAACGGTATTCTGAAATCGAACGGCGATTCGCAACTCGGGATCATCCCGACAGGAACCTGCAACGATTTTATCAAAGCTGCAGGTATTCCTGCTGACATACAGGGTTCATGCGATACAATTGTTTCGGGTAACTCTCGCGTATTTGATGTCGGAATGGCCGGTGATCGATATTTCATTAATGCGGTTGGCATCGGCTTTGATGTTGCCGTTGTCCAGGCTTTACAAAAAAGTAAACACTTGAACAGTTTTTTTATTTATTTATCTATCGTTTTGAAAAAGATATTTCGTTATAAAGGAATTGAACTTTTCATTCGGAACGGAAAAGATCAATCTTGCAGACATGCTTTAATGTTAACTATTGCAAACGGAATCTGTTATGGTGGCAACTTTAATATCGCACCGCATGCCGATCCCGCTGATGGATTTCTGGACGCAATCCTGATCAACAATGTTTCTCCTTTTAAAAGGCTGAAAATATTATCCAAAGTTTTTTCAGGGAAGCATATTAAAAGCCCTGACGTACATGTTTTCAAGACGAATGATTTGCGGATAAAATCCAATGATAATTTTCTATTGCAAATTGAAGGCGAGTTAATGACCTGGCCTTCCAAGGAAATTCATGTTAAACTATTACCTAAAAGGTTAAAAATTACAGTCCCTGTATCGCGCTCGCTCGGATTGCAGACATAACTGTTTAACAAGAGGTGGGGAAATTCGTATGAATGGTACCAGTGTTCCGGTGGACACGACAAGCACCGACAGCCTTTCTGCCTTGGGAATAGCTCGATTAAAAATGTATAACCCTGATAGCAAAATAGTTCTGATCGCTGTTGCTTTAGGGATTGCAATTATTTTGATTGGCTATTTCTTCGCCGGCGGCAAAAAGAATAAAACTGCAGTTGGATTTGCCATATCCGTTTCTACTGTTGTCGGGATTCTTACTTTGCCGCTTATTTTTCAACTTGGTGAATCACTTAACCTGATGGGGCGCCCACCAGCCGTAACAGTTCTCATCATTCTTGACTTTGTTTTCATTGCCTGTGTTTCAGCATTAGCTTATGAAATTGTAACTGTAACAGCAAGAGAGGCCAGACCACCGGAATAGTCGTTATTTTATAGATGTAGTTTAATTTTAGTAACAATATTGAAACGGGAAAAACTCCACCTCGGGCGGGAATTAGAATCATATATAAATAGAGCACCATCGAGTCTATTATAGCATCAACAAAGAGAAAGAGCAAGCTATGCTGTGGCCTGTGGCTCAAAGCTATTACAAGTCGCTGCCGGGCAAGGGTGAGATGGGATGCTTTTGGGAATTTCGCGATGATCGTTTTCACTGCGGCGTAGATATTTATGCACCTGTGGGCAGCCCTGTTAGTGCCATGGAGGACGGAATTGTTTTGGATATGGGGCTTTTTACATCTCCTCTGTCTGCTTGATCCAACGCCATTCTTGAAATGATATTTCACATTTATAACTACAATGCGTAAGACCTCGTTTGGTTTTCTGCTTGCATTTAAAAGTATCAATTAGTATATTTTTTCTTTAAAAATTCATTTAATAATAACTTTTCATC
>JAADGR010000047.1 GCA_013152225.1 Calditrichota bacterium | reverse complement strand
CGTACACACGCGTCGACTCGCTCGTCTACGAGATTGCACCGGACAGCAGCGCAGCATTCATCGGCGTATACATCCATGAAAGTGAAAAAGTCAGGAGCGGGGAAATTCAATTGTCGGGCGTCGGCGAGGCGCAGGCAATGGAGATCAAAAGCCGATTTTACACTCGAAAAGGCAAGGAATTTAAACAGAGTAAATTCGAAGGCGACATGGATGATGCGCTGACGCAATTTGAGAAAAAAGGCTATCCGTTCAGCCGCTTTGATCTGCAAGCCGTCACTCTTGATTCATCTTTGAAAACCACTGCATTTGGAATAAAACTGAAAACGATACAGGGCCCGCGACTGATCATCAACGAAGTTTTGATTGTCGGCAATAAACTGACGAAAAAGAATGTTATTTTGCGCGAGTTAAGAATCAAGCCGGGCGAAGTTTATGACCAGCGCAAGGTCGGTCAGATTCAGGCCAGATTAATGCGCCTGGGTTATTTCACAAGAGTCGACGAGCCACAGGTTTTTCTCTCCTCGCAAAATAAAGGCGGACTTTTGATTCGCCTGGAAGAAGGGAATGCCAGCAAATTTGACGGCGTTGTCGGGTACAACCCGGCGACAGCAACGGCAAAAGGTTATTTTACCGGGCTCATTAATATTTCCATTGGAAACTTGCTCGGCACGGGACGATCTTTGCTGGTGCATTGGCAAAAGCGCGACCGCAAGACACAGGATATGAAATTTCATTACCGGGAACCCTGGGTTGGCGGATTTCCTGTGAGCATTGGCTTTGGATTTCAGCAACTTATTCAGGACACCACTTATATTCAGCGGGACATGGGTCTCGACATCTCTATGCCGTTAATGGAAAGTTTCAGTATTGTGTCGGAAATTTCGCGCACCGAAATCACACCGGATTCATTGGGCAGCTTTATGTTTCTCATTCCGCACAGCCGTTCTTTGAATGCCTCGATCGGCATCCATTATGATACGCGGGATGATCTTTTAAATCCCCAGAGCGGCGTTTATTACCAGACCAGCATTCAGGCAGGACGCAAGAAAATATTGGGACCGGAAACTCTGGTCCGTTCTCTGCAATTAAAGGATCGGGTCGATAATAAACGCCTTTCACTTGACGTGGAGTATTATTCTTCAATTTTCAAGCACCAGGTATTGGCGCTGGCGCTGCATGGCCGGCAAATTCGCAGCAATGAAAAGATTATTCCAATGTCGGATTTGTACCGGTTGGGCGGCGCACGCACTTTGCGCGGCTATCGGGAAGATCAGTTTCGCGGCTCCAGCGTTGGCTGGCTTAATCTTGAATACCGTTATATTCTCGGCCGCCGTTCCCGTGTTTCTCTTTTCACGGATGCCGGTTATTACAGCGCAACCACTCATTCGGGCAAAAATGAAGCTTACAAGATCGGCTATGGTTTCGGCTTTCGCCTCGAAACCGGCTTGGGCATTATGGGAATCGATTATGGTTTGGGTCAGGGTGATGGATTATTCAGTGGAAAAGTTCATGTAGGATTGGTTAATGAATTCTGAAAAAAAATATCGCAAGCTCACCTTTGAAGAAATTCAACAATTGCGGCCGGGCATTGAAGTCATTTCACAAACCCCAACCATGCCCGTGTCTGTCATTCTCGATGACATCCGCAGCCTGCATAATGTCGGCGCAATTTTTCGCACTGCCGATGCAGTGCATTTGGAAAAACTGTATCTTTGCGGCATTTCCGGCACACCACCGCGCAATGAAATTCGCAAAACAAGTCTTGGCGCCGAAGAATCCGTTCCCTGGGAATATGTCCACGATGCTGCGCAGGTCATCAACGATTTGAGATCAAAAGGCTATCAAATCGTGACTCTTGAGCACACGACCGCGAGTGAGGACTATCGCCTGGCGGAATATAAATTTCCAATGTGCCTGATCGTCGGGCACGAATTTAAAGGAGTCGATAACCGACTTGTGGAAATGGCAGACCTGGCGATCGAAATTCCTATGCACGGCATTAAGCAGTCCCTCAATGTTTCTGTTGCTTTTGGAGTGGCGGTTTACGAAATTCTCAGCAAATGGGAACAGACAAAGAATGGAAATTGTTAGGATTTTTATGTCGGTCTTTCACAAAATAAAAACAATGGACGGCTTTCACCTGAGGGGCGCCGGCTATATTTTAATCGGCGTGATCGGCATTGTTGTCGAATCTGTTTTATTTAAGCCACTCCGGCCGGTTGTCGTTCTGCTCTGGTTGGCGGTTATTGGTATTGGCGTTGCAGTCATTTTCACTCTCAAGGAAGACAAAAGATAAAATGATGAGAAAAGCCGGGCCACTTTTTTTCTTCCTTCTGATACTTATTTTTATCACTCATTCCAATGCACAGGAAAAGTTTCAGCTTTCCGGAACTCCTCTCGCAAAGTCATTCACTCCAGTGCTGGTTCAGGATGAAAATCCGATCGATGTATTGCATTATGATTTGAACCTCGTCATTGAACCGACATCAGGCACGATATTGGGAGAGGCGCGGTTAACGATACGCTTCCTGCAACCCGATGCGGCATCATTTTATCTGGATTTGATTTCGCTCTCTGTTGATTCGGTTTTGCTGGACGACGCAAGAATCAATTTCAAAACAGAAAACCAGCGAATTGTTATTCCTGTTGAAAATCCTGTTGACACGACCATTGTCGCCGTGTTTTATCATGGCCGGCCGGCGAACGATGGTTTCGGTGGATTTTTTTTCGGCAGCCGCACAATCTGGACTGTGGGCGAGGGGCTGTACACAAACCCGCCCTCCATGTTTCGCTATTGGGTGCCTTCCCACGATGATCCTTCCGACAAGGCAACTCTCGACATGAAAGTGACGGTGCCACAGCCGCTTCAGGTTGTATCTAACGGCCTGCTTGTTTCAACAATGGAAAATTCAGAAAACGGAACAGTCACTTTTGACTGGAAAGAATCTCATCCCATTGCCACTTATTTGATCGCTGTTTCGATAGATGAATATGCCGTGTTCACAGAGAATTATATTTCTGTTTCCGGTGATACAATTCCTTTGCAATTTTATGTGTACCCCAAAAATCTCGAACGTGCGCAGGAGGACTGGAAAGATACGGCAAAAATGATCGTTTTTTTTGAAAGAAAATTTGTACCTTTTCCATTTGACAAGTACGGCATGGTTGAAGTGCCCATGCGCGGGGCAATGGAACATCAAAGCATGACTTCTTATTCTTCCGGCCTCATCACCGGCGATCACCGTTATGACTATATCGTTGCCCACGAACTGGCGCATCAGTGGTGGGGAGATTTAGTCACCCTTTCCGATTGGCGGAATATCTGGCTCAACGAAGGATTTGCAACGTATTGTGAAGCGCTTTATTTTGAATCGATGGGTGGTGATTCTGCGCGCCAAAAATACATGGAAAACTTGCAAACAATCTATTTCGGAGAAGTTACCAGGCTTGGGAATTTTCCGATCTACGATCCGAAATATTTATGGGGTGGTACGGTTTACCAAAAAGGGGCCTGGATTTTGAATATGCTGCGCTGGAATGTCGGCGATTCACTTTTCTTTCAGTCATTAAGAACGTATGCGAATCGATTTGCTTACGGGAATGCCGCAACGGATGATTTGAAAAATACTTTTGAGGATGTATCGGGCCAAAACCTGGATTGGTTTTTCGATCAATGGGTTTACGGAGAAGGTTTTCCTGAATTGGAAGTCGGTTGGGAGATGACGCGTGCCGGTAATGCAAAATACATTGTCGGCGTAAAAATCCGACAAAAGCAAAAAAGCGACAAGCCGTTTTATTTGCCCATGGAGATAGAAATTCAAACGGCTTTGGGAAATGTGTTGGATACTGTTATTGTCAAAAACAGGGAGAATGATTTTCAGTTCACAGTCAATGGTCTGCCGCGCGAACTCGTCGTCGATCCGAATCATTGGCTGCTGAAAAAAGCGGACATTATTACGAGACCGCTTCCCCCGGGCTTTAAGCCGGATGAATTTAACTTGGCACAGAATTATCCGAATCCATTTATGCCGGGCTCAGGTGCCGGCCCGACGAAGATTATTTTGCAAATCGGGATTAAAAATTCACCTTTTTGGGTTTCATTAAAAATTTACAATATATTAGGACAAAAGGTCAGAACATTAGCAAACAAGAGGATGGCGGGAGGGCTTTATACCTTTTCCTGGGATGGCGCGAACGACTCCGGGAAACCTCTGCCCAGCGGCATTTATCTCTGCCGGTTGAAATCCGAGACTAAAGTAATGACGAAAAAAATATCATTATTACGAAATTAATTTGAGGAGCAAAAAAAGAATGAATGATTTATCAATTAATCTTAAAGGCAAAGTTGCGCTTGTTACGGGAGGTTCCCGTGGCATTGGTCGCGCGATTGCGGCACGACTGGCAGAGGCCGGTGCGGATGTAGCTGTTAACTATTTGCGCAAGCAAACAGCTGCAAATGAAACCGTTGCGCTCGTTGAATCCAAGGGTGCGAGAGCGTTGGCCATCCGCGCCAACGTGGCTGATCATGAGAATATTCATCACATGATTGATGAAATCAAAAATTATTTCGGTAAACTGGATATTTTAATCAGCAATGCGGCTTCGGGTGTTCTTAAACCGGCAATGGAACTAACGGAGAGACACTGGCACTGGACTATGGACATTAACGCCGGCACCCTGCTGCCGCTCGCCCAATACGCCGTGCCGCTGATGGGCGAAAGCGGCGGGAAAATCGTTGCCGTTTCCAGTCTTGGATCTGTGCGCGCCATTCCCAATTATGCGGCGGTTGGTGCTTCCAAGGCAGCCCTGGAATCTCTTATCCGCCACCTCGCCGCGGAACTGGCGCCGCAAGGCGTTTGTGTCAATGCTGTTTCCGCCGGCGTTATCGATACGGACGCTCTGAAACACTTTCCCAACAGGGATCAATTGATTCAAGTTTCTCTGGAAAAAACTCCGTCCGGAAGATTGACCACACCGGAGGATGTTGCCAATATTGTCCTTTTCCTCTGCAGTCCGCTGGCCAAACAAATCCAGGGGCAGACGATCATTGTCGACGGCGGCTATTCTATCCTGGGTTAATTAATTCCAGGGGTCAGGTTGTCAACGTGAGCCATCATATAGACATAGACTATAATGATGAAATCAATGCATTCGTCGTACGCAAGATAAGAAAGAATTATTTTGACGAATTATCGACATTTTGACTTCTTTTAGCTCTGCGCCCTTGGCATCTCTGCATTTTTTTAATTATGTTCTTTTTACCCATTCGATTCGTTATAGCAATAAAAAGGTTCAAAATAGGAAAGTAGTTTATGAAAAATCCATCTTTTGCAAAATTTATGAATAAAGTTGAGAGTACAATTGCAAATCTTGACGAAAATCAGTTGCGGAACGTCTTGATGAGCTTTGCCGAGAACACTGATGCCAACGAACGATATGTTTTTCTTGAGCAGTTGAAAGCGAGCCTTGCTTCACTTGAACACGGGGGTGTTTTGAATGAGGAGTTAATGATGTCTCCGGAAGAATTGTTGGAAGAGATCACTGCGTTCAATCAAAGAATTTTAGATGGAGAATTTTTCGATGAGGAATTAAACCAGCGCGCCTGGGAGAATGAGGAACCAAGTTATTGGAGAGAGTATGACGATTATGAAGATATTGATTTCTCATCAGAAGAATACGTCCTTGTTGCAGATGACTTGCTTGACAGAGCAAAACTGTTTTATCGCCAAAAAGATTTAGATACGGCATATAAAGCGTATAAATTATTATTTGATATTTTTGAAAACCCGGATTATTATGATGACGAGAAATACTTTGTTTACAACTTTTCTTTTAAAGAAGCACTAAGTTCAGACGTCTTTGTAGAGCACGAAACAATCTACCTCCGATGTTTATATTTCAATTTTGAAAAAGAAAATGATTTCCAAAGCATCTACTCTGAAATATTAAAAAGAAAAATCTTGCTTAGTGAAATCGTGGAAATCGACAGAGAGCCGTTACCACGGCAGGAAGAATTTATTGACGGTTTCGTAAATTTTCTTCAGGCCGATGCGAGAAATGATAAATATCTTGTTGACGCTCTTTTTCTCAAGGGGGGGATTGAACCAATCCGAAAATTTGCCTATTCCAAAGGGGAAAAACATCCTCCTGTTTTTTTGGCTTTTTATCAATATCAAAAAAGTCAAAACATAATGCAAACTGAACAGAAACAAATAATTCTCGACGGTTTGAAAATAATTCCTGAAAAGTTTAAAACAAAATCTATATTATGTAACGATCTCATCGAAATGGCCAGGGAGTTAAATGATAACGATCTGCTATTACTCGGTCTGTCAACCGCCTTTTACAGCATGCCTTCTCTCAGAAATCTTGCATATTTTCTAAATTTTATTCATTCTGAAAACAATAAAAGCGAGATCAATAAATTATCGAAATTTTTGTCTGAGCAGAATGTAAAGAAAAATTCATATAATTTTTCTTTCGAAATATTGGACTCTGGAGATGCAATTTATTCGCTTGATTCTTATGCGATCGATCGAAAATCTATTCTTCTTGGCCGATTTATTTTGCAAGGAATTCAACCTCTTTTACATTTCATTAATCCTAAGGATTACTTGGGATTTAGCAACGGCAAAAATCACGTAGCAATAGCTTGTGCTCTCGCTTTAAAATCTATTTCCCGGGATCAAGATGCTTTTGCAATTGATAATCTGCTCGATCATTACTGCTTTGACCTCAATTCTCCAGAGTATGTTACACTGAAAAATCTTGTCTCGAAAAAAGCAATTTCGCTTTCGGACCCTCATACGCTTGCAAAATCTTTGCAGGAAATCGAAAAACTTGCTATTAATCGCGTGGCTTATATATTGGACAATAAAAAAAGAGGCGGTTACGATAGCGCCTGTCTTTTGCTTGTGGCGTGCGCAGAGGGCAAACAAATTTTAACAGGAGATGGAAATAATCTGATTCTTCAAATTGATATGGAATACAAAAGATTTTCAGCATTCAGAAAGCCTCTTAAAAGTTTGACTTTTAAAAGTAAATTGCTTGTTTCTGTGACTTGATACGAGAATTATAAATGTGCGACACACCTCCAAGGAGCGTCGCACATGGTTGACCAGGGAGGAATAAAAATGCATTTATCAAGACGGCAATTTTTAAAAAGTGCAGGGATTGGTGCTGCGGTTATGGCCGCGCCAAAACATCTTGCTGCAAAAGATGTAAAGCCCAACATTCTTTTTATTCTCGTTGACGATTTGGGTTACGGTGACCTTTCCAGTTACGGCGCCAAAGACTTGCAAACACCGAACATCGACAAGCTTGTCAAAGCAGGCATGCGTTTTGATTATGGTTACGCTAATTGTCCGGTTTGTTCGCCGACGCGCGCTTCGGTGCTCACCGGCCGCTATCCCGATCTGGTCGGTGTGCCCGGTGTCATTCGAACCCATTGGGATAATAGCTGGGGCTATCTGTCGCAAAAGGCCGTTTTGCTGCCCGAGGTATTGAAAAAGGCGAGATACAATTCCGCGATTATCGGCAAATGGCATTTGGGGCTGGAATCACCCAATACGCCGACCGAGCGGGGCTTTGATTTTTTCCACGGCTACCTCGGCGATATGATGGATGATTATTACACCCATCGCCGCCACGGCATTAATTATATGCGGCGCAATGACCAGGTGATTGATCCAAAGGGGCATGCAACGGATTTGTTCACGCAATGGTCCATTGATTTTATTAAAGAGCAAAAAAAGTCAAAAAAGCCTTTTTTCCTCTACCTTGCTTACAACGCGCCGCACAAGCCTATTATGCCGCCGCAGGAATGGCTTGATAAAGTAAAAAAGCGCATACCTGCACTTGACGAAAGACGAGCAAAGATCGTAGCGCTGATCGAACATCTCGACGACGGCATTGGCCGCGTGATGGATGCGCTGAAAGAAACGGGATTGAGTGAAAATACGCTGATCATTTTTACATCGGACAATGGCGGCCAGATTAATGCCTGCCGGTGCCAATAACGGTGCGACCAGAGGCGAGAAACAAAACATGTTTGAAGGCGGTATTCGCGTGCCCACCTGTGTCGTCTGGCCCGGGGAAATTAAGCCCGGCTCAAAGAGCGATCAGATCGTTCTCACCATGGATTTTTTCCCAACCATTTGTCAGGCAGCACACGCTGAATTCAGCCACAAAATTGACGGAGAAAGCATCCTTCCGACGCTGCTTGGAAAAACGCAGTCGGGAGGTGATCGAACTCTCTTTTGGGTGCGCCGCGAGGGAGGAAATTACGGCGGCCGCGCTTACTATGCCGTCCGCAAGGGTGACTGGAAACTGTTGCAGAATACACCATTTGAACCGATGCAGCTTTACAATCTCAAGGATGATCCAATGGAACAACATCCTTTGGACAACAAGCATCCAAAAGTCAAGGAGAATTGTTCGCCGCATTGAGAAATCATATTATTGAAGCCGGTGCAGTGCCCTGGGAAAACTCTGAACCTTCCGCGGGTTAAACTGAAGATTAAATGCAAATAATTTTACAAGATAAAAGTTACTTCGATAAAGCATAGATTTTTCAATAACCTGCGGGAGGTTAAAAGAGTTTTTGGGACACTGATTTTCGCAGATACACGCAGATAAATAATGAATTTAATTTTTTTCTTGTTTTATATTTTCTGTAATTGAGTCAATTGATAATTTTTTACAATGAAATTAATCAGTGGTAATCAGCGTTTATCTGTGTCCAATTTTAATATGAATTGTAGTGTCCATTTCCAGAGTTTTAAATTAATCAAATTATTCACGAGAAAAACGTAATGCTGTCAAACCTGGCACAAAAATCTGAAAAACTCATCATCGGTCTCATGTCCGGTACTTCGGCGGACGGGATCGATGCAGCACTTGTGCGCGTGCGCGGCCACGGGAGGCAAACCCATTTGGAACTGCTGGCGTTTCGAATGATCCCGTTTTCGAAAAAAGTCTCGAAAAAAATCATTGAAATAGCTTCGTCATCACATGTGCCGGTTGATGAACTTGTCCGCTTAAATTTCTATTTGGGAGAAGCCTTTGCAAAAGCGGCACAAAGCATTGCCCGCGATGCCGGTATTCCCCTCAGTCAAATCGACCTCATCGGCTCGCACGGGCAAACGATTCGGCATCTGCCGGATTCGCATCACTTCCTGGACAAAAAAATATCCGCCACGTTGCAGATCGGTGATCCGTCTGTTATTGCGAAAAAAACCGGTGTGGTTACTGTCGGTGATTTTCGTCCCGGAGACATGGCCGGTCGGCGGCCAGGGCGCGCCTTTGGTGCCGATATTCGATTTTATTGTCTTTCGTTCTGAGAACAAAAATCGCGTTTTATTGAATATCGGGGGGATTGCAAACATCACCAGCCTGCCGAAAAGCTGCACCATTAAGGATGTGGTCGCTTTTGACACCGGCCCGGGAAACATGCTGATCGATGCCTATTGCAAAAATCATTTTTCCATGGACTTTGATAAAGATGGAGATATTGCCGGGGGCGGAACAATTTGTGATGAGATGCTGCACGAACTCTTGGCGGATAATTATTTCCAAATTCCACCGCCAAAATCAACGGGCAGGGAATATTTCGGAGAGAAATTTCTGCACCGAATTGGGTCCCTGGCTGAAAAATATCATACCAACGAACGCGACACCCTCGCCACGATCACTGCACTGACATCAAAAAGCATTGCGGTGAGCATCCAAAGATTCCTTGCCTGTCCCGTCGATGAGATGATTGTGAGCGGAGGAGGCGTTAGCAACAAAACTTTGCTACGAGAGTTAAAAAACGAGCTTCCGCAAAGCCGTGTGCTTCCTTCGGATGATTTCGGCATTCCTGCCGATGCCAAGGAAGCAATCTGTTTTGCCGTTTTAGCCAATGAAACAATCAGCGGGGGATTTGGGAATTGTCCCGGGGCGACCGGCGCGGAAAAGGCAACGGTATTGGGAAAGATTTGTTTATAAAAATTCCAATTCCAGCGTTTCCCCTACAAGATTCCTTCTGAAAGACACCCTAACTTTT
>JAADGR010000526.1 GCA_013152225.1 Calditrichota bacterium | reverse complement strand
ATAAAATTAAAGATTATTTTGGTTCAATAAATATCGCCAATCAGATTGAAACAACCACGGGCGAATATCCTGTTGCACTCGCGTCTGTACTCTATGACGTTCTCAATAATTTATACCCTGCTAAAGATTTCAAAGAACTGCACTATTTGCGATGGGGAATAGAAACATTATATCTCCCCATCCAGTACGGCAGCAGCCAGAACACCCCATCGCTTTCGGTGCGGCCGCCATCTCCGCGCACGGCAGCCCAGGGATTTCTGTCCCAGCGCATGACGCCGGCCTCGCTCGGCGGCAGCAGACGGCTGGTTTGCAGCATATCAAGTTCAGGCGCATAAACAAGTTGAATATCCCGCCGTTGCGTATTGTCCCGCCGCCAGCTTATCAAGTCCAGCGACACATCGCGCAGCCAGGCTATGGACTGCTCCTGATTCGGATCCTCGCCGCTCAGGAGCGCATAAGTGAAATTAAAAAATGGGCTATGATCATCCCTGACCGCTTCATACCACTGATCCAGACCTAACTGATATAACTGACGCAGCTTGGGGTTTTCTTCATACATCAACAGGCAGGGAAATGCCAGTGCTAAAAGCTCGTCATCGATATGCGTGCGCCAGGCGGGATTAAGGGTTTTGGGAACGCGGACATTTTCAGCGTAATGGTATTTGTAAAGCAGTTTTTCGTATTCCTTCTGGTAACGCGCTTTCCCGCTGACATGCCAGGCCAGCTTTAAATAAGATAAAATTTCCACGGAATTGATGCCGCGTTCGGCGCGCCAGTCCGGATCATTGTTTAATTTTTCCGGCGACCACACCGCCCATTTGGTGTGCTTCCCGTCGATGTCTTTGAGCACATAACCGCCGTCAATGATATAATCGACGATATTGCAAATATGCTTGCCGACGCGTTTCTTTTCCGCTTTGTCGGCCGCGAGATCGTAGTAAATTAAATAGCCGAACATGTGGCCGGTGATTTCATCGCTGCTGGTGTCGCCTTTCCACAACCATTTGCCGTCTTTGGAAAGCCGCCAATGCTCCTCAACCCGTTTCTCGCGGGGATTCCTGACGCGCATTTGCGCCCACTCTCTGTCGCTGATTGTTCGGTTGGCGTCGGCCATTTTTTTCCATGAAACAGGGACGACGGTTCGGGCCACAAACCCGGGCGTTTCGGTCACGGTTTGCAAAAAATTCAGCGCATCGAACGCTTTTTTTGCATTGGCTTGTGCTGCGGGATTTTTTGTCGCGGCATAGCGAAAAGATTCCATGGCCAGGTACATGCTGGTGTACTGGCCGTCGTTATCGTCATCGCGGGGTTCCCAGGTGGTGGTATCGCCCGGCGTGGTGAGCCGGCATTTTTCCACCAGGTACGGCGGCCGCACGTGGCGGGCATAACAGATGCGAAGAAAATGTTTTGCCTTTTGCGCCAGGGTCATCTCCTTTTGCCCGATGGCGCTGACGCCTTTGGCCGTGGCTATCCACGCCGTGCCGTGGGAATCGAATGCGACATCGCGCACATCGTCGTCCAAAAGCCAGCGCCGGCTGTGGCGCAGCGACCAGGATGCACCGTCGAAACACGCCACACCTCTGTCCGTGCCGACCCACATCCGGCCGTCGGGGCCGCGGGTTACCGAGCGGATGTAAATGCTCGGCAAGCCGTTTTTCGGTGTTATGTCTTTCATTCGCTTCTCATCGCGGTAAACCGTTATGCCGCCCAATCCGCCGATCCACAGGCTGCCGTCCGGCGCAAAATCGATGCTGCTTACTTCGGCGCTGAGCAAATCCTGAGCGGATTGAAATAATTTCACGCCCGAGTTGGTTTTGTGGTACAATCCCATGCCGGTAGCAATCCAATAGCCGCCATTTTGGTCCGGGAGGATTTTGCGTACAATCCCGGCAGCTTTATGTAATGCATTTATTTCGTTACCAAGAAGCTGAGCTTCTCAAGTTTTTTCCGTCCAAGCTTCAGCTTGGGACGGAGGGGAAAGAGCAGTTCGAGGTTTGCTAAACTTTTCAAGTTTTGTAAACCTGAATGTCATTTGACGAGTTTCCTGTTCTTCTTTTCACGCTGATAATTTTCCAAAGCCGCCCGAATGTTTCTCATAAATCCCAGAAATTTCGCTCTCTTTATCGGGCTTTTTCTGAATTTAACTTGAAACTCATTAATGTCTAATTTGGATAATGTTTTCAGGGGAGGATTCAAATTAAAAGGGCGTGGATGAAAAGCCGCTTCATCGGTTTTTTGCGCAAATTTATTATTCCACGGACAAACATCCTGGCAAATGTCGCAGCCGAAAATAATGTTGCCCATTTTTGTTTTCAACTCTGTGGGAATTTCATTGTCCGGCTTTAGTTCGATGGTAAGGTAGGAAATGCAGCGATTGGCGTCCACAATGTATAGTTCGACGATAGCGCCGGTTGGACAGGCGTCGATGCAGCGGGTGCAGGTGCCGCAAAAATCTTTTATTGGCGTGTCATAATCCAGTTCAATGTCAACGACAATCTCTCCCAGGAAAATCCATGAACCAAACTCGCGTGTGATGATATTGGAATTTTTCCCCTGCCAGCCAATGCCGGCTTTGACTGCCCATTGTTTGTCCATGATCGGTGCCGTATCGACAAAAACACGGCCGTTGCAGCCGGGAACGAGCTTTTGAATATGAGCCAGCACTTCTTTCAAACGCGGTCTCAGTACATCGTGGTAATCATCGCCCCAGGCATAACGGGAAATTCTTCCCACGGAAAATTCCGTTGAGTGCTTATGCGGTGTATAATAGTTTTTTGCCAGCGAAATGACTGATTTGGCGCCCTCCACAAGTTTGCGCGGATCGAGGCGCTTTTCGACATTGTTTTGCATGTAGGCCATTTTGCCGTGCTCATTCCGACGCAGCCATTCTTCGAGCGGCGCAGGATCGAGGGGTTCCGCCACGGCAATGCCGGTTTTATCAAATTCGAGATCGTGCGCAAATTGCTTTATTTTTTGTGATATTTCAGATTTATCATACACTACAATCATCCGCTCGATTTCATTTCAATCCAACAGCAACATGATCGGGATGATCTTCAGAAGATACCCATAGAATTCCTTCTTTGCTGCATATTCAACCACAAAATGTTTTTTCATCTTTTATCGGATTATTAACCTGATTGAACAATCCCGACAAGATTCCATGATGAATGACTTTGGGTTCTCTCCCTTCAGGGTACAACATAAATCAGAAAGTCTCGTGCGCCCCTTGTGAAGGACTTGAAATGTAAATTTTGGGTGCTATTCCCGTGGCGCCTTGATAGCGTTTTTCAATTTCCGCACAAAAGTTTTCGACCTGATTAACCTGCACAAGATTCACCGTACATCCGCCAAAACCGCCGCCGGTCATTCGCGAACCCAGAACGCCCGGCAACGTGCGCGCTTCTTCCACCATGATATCCAGTTCTTTGCAACTCACCTGGTAATCGTCGCGAAGGCTCTCGTGGGAGGCATTCATCAACTCACCAAATCGCTGCAAATCATTTTTGTTCAGAGCATCAATGGATTCGAGCGTTCGTTCATCCTCGGAAATAACATGCCGGCAGCGTTTGCGGACAATATCAGGCAATTTGTTTTCCACCTGTTGAAATTGTTGCAGCGAAACATCACGAAGTGCTTTAATTCCGGGGAAATCTGCAATCATAATGCGAACGCCTTTTTCACATTCCGCACGTCTTTTGTTGTATTCTGAAGAGTTGAGTTCGTGCTTTACCCTGGTGTTACAAATAACAACACGAATTTGCCCGGACGGCAGGGGAACTTGCTGATAGTCCAGCGTGCGGCAATCAAGGAAAAGTGCATGGTCTTTTTCACCATGCACGGAAATAAATTGATCCATGATACCGCAGTTCATGCCCACAAACTGATTTTCAGCGCGCTGTCCCAGCTTTGCCAATTCGGCAGCGGATAGTTTGCCATCGACTGTGCTGAGCAATGCCAGCGCGGACGAAATTTCCAACGCGGCGGAAGAACTCAATCCGGCGCCGACAGGGACGTCGCTTTCAAGATAAATGTTCGCGCCGGGAAGTTCAAAACTTTCCAGTTCCAGCATACGGGCAATACCGGCAACATAGTCACTCCAGTGCCCACGTCTGGATTCATTATCGTTCAGATCAACAGCAGTCATCTCGGCCATATTTTCCGACCAGATTTTCAGCGCCCGATCATCCCTTGGCGAGATAGCTACAGTTGTATAATTGTTCAAAGCCATGGGAAAGACAAAGCCGTCGTTATAATCGGTGTGCTCTCCGATCAGATTTACACGACCCGGTGCACGAAAGACGCGCGGTTGTGCATTAAAATGGCTTTTGAATTTATCCGCAAAATATATTTTATCCACCGTAAGCTCCTGATTGAAAAACCTGCTTCATATTACCAAAAAATGATATATAGGGCAGCCAGAATACCACTGATGCCGATGGCCAGCGCGTTAAATGTGGCGCTTGTATGGAAAAGTCCTTTGTCAAAATAAATGGCGCGCTCGGCATCTTCCACCTGCTCACCTTTGCGGAAGATCAAATAAAAGACAATTGCTGCAGTAAAAATAGAAATATATAGTTTAATCTGAATCGTCATAGCGACAAAGACAGCACCCAGAAGGAAATATAAAGCGCCGCCGACCAGAAAACTAAGCCCCATCGTTTTGATCGTATTCTTGTTTGGAGCGGAAAGAATAACAACAACGACGGTGCAGATCAGGAACACGAAACCCATCCGATCCAAAAAGGGCAAGCCCGGCGTAGCGAATTTAAAGAACGCCGACAGCGGCAGTGAGAGAATGGCGCCCCAGAGCGCTGCATTGGCTTTTGTTTTTTTCCAGAACAGGCCATAAAGAAAAATGCTGAAAATACCAGGGCTGAAAAAACCGGTAAATTCCTGAATATACTGGAACGCCTGATCAAGAGATCGTAACTGCGGCGCCAGGAAAATAGCAATGATGAGAGCAATACCGCTGGCAATGCGACCAACGCTGACCAATTCTTTTTCGGAAGCGCCTTTGCGAATGATCTGTTTGTAGATATCCATTGAAAAAAGAGTGGCTGTACTATTTACCATCGAACTCAACGATGAAACAATGGCTGCGATAAGCGCTGCAAAAGCTAAACCTTTCAGACCAACTGGCACAAAAGTATTCAAAAGCCAGGGGTAGGCCTTGTCCGGTTTGAGGATTTCCGTTGGTGCACCCACGGGAATCAGATCAGGTCTGATGTGAATGAGATAGTAAGCAGCAATTCCGGGAATAACAACCAGCAATGGCATCAAAAGTTTCAAATATCCCGCAAACGCCAAACCAAGCTGGGCGTTTCGGATGCTTTTTGCGGCCAAGGCACGCTGCGTGATGTATTGATTGCATCCCCAATAAAAAAGGTTGGCGATCCACATGCCGCCGATAAGAACGGTGAGGCCCGGCAGATCCTTGAAAGCATCTCTGGCAGCACCTCCGTTTTGTGGAATCATGATTTGTCCTGGCTTTAAGATCATAGTGAATTTATCCGGCAGAGCATGGATAATATTCAACAACCCGCTGATGATACCATGCCCCTCGCCAATGACATCCAGCGCCAGGAAACTTGTAAGCAAGCCGCCAAAAACGAGAATAATGACCTGGACAACATCTGTCCATGCGACAGCTTTGAGGCCGCCATAAATTGTGTACAAAGATGAAAAAACAGCCAAACCGAGCACAGCCCACCACAACGGTTTGCCCGGCATCATAATTGTTTGAATGGCCAGCGCGCCGAGATAGAGCACAGACGTTAAATTCACGAAAATATAAACAAGAAGCCAAAAAACAGCCAGACTGGTGCGGACACGTTTATCATAACGGATCTCTAAAAATTCCGGCATCGTGTAAATACCTTTTTCGAGAAAAATGGGCAGGAAATATTTGGCCACGATAATGAGGGTGATCGCTGCCATCCATTCATAGGACGCGATAGCCAGGCCGATTGCAAATCCTGAGCCTGACATGCCTACCACTTGTTCGGCAGAAATATTTGCAGCAACAATGGATGCGCCGACGGCCCACCATGGAAGGGCCTTGCTGGCCAGAAAGTAATCCTTTGTATCTTTCTGGTGTCCTTTTTTCTCACGGGAAACAAACAAACCCAGGACCACGATAAAGATAATGTAACCGATAAAAATGACGTAATCGATGGTATCAAAGCTCATGTGGGTTTTCCTCCAGTAAAATCGCACATTTCAGCAGTTCAATTTTGAAAAGATAATTAAAATAAATTTATCAATCAAGCTCCAAATATTTAACCTGGAAAATGTGCATTAATCGCAAATTGAAAGACAAAACCATTAGGGGTAAAATAATTATCGAAATTTATTATTTGCTCAGCATATTTTTTGTAAGCAGAAGAATGCGCCTTTTCGACTCAAATAAGTTTTTGTGAATAATGCAAGTTAAGAAAGTAACGATCAAATTCCACGATTTTTACCCATAGGTGAGATATAATGGCGTTTTTCACCTTGCAATTATTTTATACATGTTGTATATTTGCCGAATGTTAACTGAAATTTGGTAATAACGAGTGAGCGATATATGGATCCGTTGTTCTTATCATCGATTATTGCCCTGGGTGGGCTGGGATTACTTTTCGGAGTGGGATTGGCATTCGCGGCTAAAAAGTTTGCGGTAAAGGTTGATCCCAGAGTGGAAGAAATCGTGGAAATTTTGCCGGGTGCAAATTGCGGCGCTTGCGGGCAACCGGGTTGCAGTGCTTATGCGGAAGCGGTTGTGGCAGGCAGAGTGCCTCCAAATAAATGTTCTCCCGGCGGTCAGGATGTTGCCGCCCGCATGTCGCATATCCTTGGTATCACGGGCGTGGAAGCTGAAGAACCCAAGGTTGCTGTCGTACAATGTCAGGGCGGAAAAGCAGAGGCCAGGGAAAAATTTATCTATGAAGGCATAGAAGATTGCAGTGCTGCAGAATTGATCGGCGGCGGTCACAAAGCGTGCGAATACGGGTGCCTGGGGTTGGGTTCCTGCGTTAAAGCCTGTCCGTTTGATGCAATGTACATGAGCGATAACGACCTTCCTGTGGTGATCGAAGATAAATGTACGGGATGTAACGTGTGCGTTATAACCTGTCCGAGAGACATTATGGCACTCATCCCCAGAAGCCAAAAAGTCTTTTTGGGTTGTGTTTCCCAGGACAAATTAAAAGCAGTGAAATCTGTGTGTTCGGTCGGCTGTTTTGCCTGCAAAATTTGTACAATACCCAAAGTAACACCATCCGGTGCGATTAAAATGGAAGGAAACCTGCCGGTTATTCAGGATATTCATAGTGAAGAATTATTTGCGGCAGTTGCAAAGTGTCCGTCCAAGTCTTACGTAGTACGCAAAGTTTCGGAACCCGTAACTGAAAGCAAAGATAAACTCGAAAAACAAGAGGATTAAATTTAATGGAAGATACATTATATAAAAAAGTACAAGATGCCCTGGACAGCGTTCGTCCTTATCTCGTTGCAGATGGGGGAAATGTTGAACTGGTTGATGTAAAAGATGACGGCATTGTCGAGGTCAGGTTGGAAGGAGCTTGTGGAACCTGTCCCATGGCGCAAGTGACCCTTCGGATGGGGATCGAAAGGGAACTCAAACGTCAAGTGCCGGAGATACAGGAAGTCATTTCGCTATAAGTTTAAAAATTAAATCAGACGATTGTAGATGATGTAAAGACCCTGCAACGTTAAAAAAGGCTCCAACGATTTCACGGCACGCAATCGGGGTAGAATCAATCTTGCCAGTCCGCCGGTGGCAATGCTTGTCGCTTCTTCATCCAATTCATTGTTGATTCGGTCAATCATTCCGTTAATCATTTCCACGGCACCATACATTAAACCACTCTGCATGCTCGTTTCGGTCGACATGCCGATAACGCGTTCAGGAAAACGCAGTTCAACTCGCGGCAATTTTGCTGCCCGCTGGTGCATAATCATGGCGGACATTTCAATCCCCGGCGCAATAATCCCACCGAGGTATTCTCCGTTTTTTGTTGATAATATCAAACGTCGTTGCAGTACCCAGATCAACGATGATGAGCGGGCCGCCATATTTCTCGTAACCCGCCACCGCATTCACCAGACGGTCTGCGCCAACGCTCGCGGGATTTTCGTACAATATCTTTATTCCCAGGTCCAAATCATGATGAATAATGATCGGAGTGCAGCGTAAATACTTTGTGGTCATTTTTTCAAAAGTCGGCGTCATGCCGGGTACGACAGACGTAATCGCCACCCCTTCTGCGTCCTGAATTTTAAATCCATGAGCCGCGCAAATTGATTCCATGAGAATCCACGTTTCATCCTCGGTACGATCATAAGCACTGGACAAACGCCAATGCGCAACCAGTTGTCCGTTTTTAAACAGACCGGCGGCAATCTGTGTATTTCCGATATCTATAGCCAGTAGCATCAGGTCTCCCTTAATGAAAAGTTTCCAACAGTAATCTTTTCCAAAACTCCGTTTTCAGTGCGAATGAGCGCCTCACCCGTTGTCGAAATTCTTTCAAAAATTCCTTCTTTTGAAAAAGTATTGTTCTTTATTATAACTTTGCGTTCAAGATGCAAACAGCGTTTCATCCATTCATCTGTAATGAGATGCTGCCAATCTGCAAAATTATTTATTTGAGAATAAATTGATTCCATCCTGAATAAAATTTCATGCAGTAATTCAAATTTGTCAACCGTTTTGCCTGTCGCGCTTTTTATGGAACAGGCACTGTCTGAAAAATCGGGTGGAAAATCTTTCTGTTCGTGCAGAATATTGATGCCCGCTCCAACGATGACAAAATTAATCTTTTGAGATGTGGCACTGCTTTCTCCGAGGATACCGGCGACTTTTTTCCCGGTAAGGAAAACATCATTAGGCCATTTCGTTGTGGCTTTCGTCTCACTCTGGTGTGCAATCGCATCGGCCAGTGCAATGGAAGGAAATAGAGAAAAAATGCCCACATCTCGTGCATTTATTTGCGGTCTCAGCAGAACGGAAAAATACAGTCCCTTGCCGCGCATAGACAACCAGCAATTCGCACCTCGTCCGCGTCCCTTTGTCTGTTCCTCTGCGGTGATGACCAACCCTTCGTGTTCGCCTGCCAGGGCTTTTTCTTTCAGGACATCGTTGGTGGATGAGATCGAGTCAAAGTGAATAATTTTTCGGCCGATTATTTTCATGAGCGATCATTAGACTTTCCCGGTTTCCAGCGGATGAAATTGCCGGTGTACTTCTTTGAGATATTCTCTGTCCAGGTGTGTATAAATCTGTGTCGTGGAAATATCCGCATGGCCCAGCATTTCCTGAACGGCGCGCAAGTCGGCGCCGCCTTCGATCAGGTGTGTGGCAAAACAGTGGCGGATGGTGTGCGGACTGATGAACTTTTTTATTCCCGCAGCCAGCGCATATTTTTTGATGAGAATCCACACACTCTGGCGGCTTAATTTTTTACCAAAGCGATTTAAAAAAAGGATTTCCCCTGATAATCCTAAACTGGTCAGTCGCCTTCGAGTACTGTCGTTGTATTCTTTGACCCAGTGGAGCGCTGTTTTTCCAACGGGAATGAGTCTCTCTTTTCCGCCTTTACCAAAAACACGTACAAATTCATCTTCCCAGAAAATATCAGGATAACGAATGCTTACCAATTCGGAAACTCGTACTCCTGTAGCATAGAGGAATTCCAAAAGTGCCCGGTCGCGTAAACCTGTATTCGTTGCCACATCCGGTTGAGCGAGCAGCTTTTCAATTTCAATTTGATCCAGTACCTCGGGAAGTTTCATCCATGGTTTTGGTACAGATATATTTGCTGTCGGATCTCCTTCTGCCAAATCTTCTCCCGCGATGAACTTGTGAAATGCGCGCGCGGCAGATAGATTGCGGGAAATCGAAGAAGGACCCAAATGAAGAGAATGAAGCATTTCTATAAAAAAGTTTACATCAGCCTGAGTCACTTTTTCAGGAGCTTGTATCGCGTTTTCATGTAAAAAAGAAATATATCTTAAAAGGTCTCTCTGGTATGCTTCAACCGTATTTTGGGCAACCTGTCGTTCGATGCGCAAATAATCAACAAAGCTGTCAAGGCAGTCAGAGAGGTTCATGAAAAGCTCGATTTAAAAAATTACGGTACTATAACGGATCGAGTGGGTAACAAGAGGCTTAACAATATTATCTTTGTTCAACAAAAAAAAGACAAAATAATTATGGACAAAATGAATGCTTGTATAGATCAGAAACAGCGCCATTAATTAATTATCTTGTCCGGGCAGGATTCCTTCGGCCAGGGAAAGGGCAACGCCTGAAAGCATGATCTCGGGTCCCATTGTTGTAAAGTCTCCCGAGAGAATACTGCTGTCCACATTAGCAAACAACGAGCAGCCGCCGCCTTTTTCAACGATCAGGCCGGATAGATGTCCCTGATATTCCCCGATAAAAGTGATTTCGCCCAGATATTCACTGACAACATAGCCGGTGCAAAAATGGAGTTGCAAGTGCGCAAAACTCGTATAAACACAAATTAAATTGCCGGTTTTTTCCCCGATAGGAATGTCGGGATAAATTTCAAATGAAATGTGGCCCCGTTGCTCTTTGTTTTCAACAACGAAACGATAATTATTGCCTTTAAATTTGGGCTCCACACCCAAAACCTTGGCGATTTTATCAATATCTTCTTTCTCAAATACCTTTTTCATATTGCACCTTTTTAGAATCGAAAACGCCAGCAAACAAAAACCCCACAAAAAATGTTGCGGGGTTTCCAATTTTCCGAGAATGTCTTTCAGGTCTACGCTTGCTTTACAACGGTAGCCTGCAAGCCTTTTTCTCCCTCTACTGCCTCGAACTCAACTTTCGCTCCCTCCGCCAAGGTTCTGAAACCCTCCATTTCGATAACAGAATAGTGAACAAAAACATCCTCGCCTTCGTCTTGCTCAATGAAACCGTATCCTTTGTTTTCATTGAACCACTTGATTTTGCCTATCGGCATATTGCAACTCCCTCCGTGTACTACGCAGATGAATCGCATCTTCCGATTTGTAGTTTCACACTCTCCATTTACTTTTTGATACGACGCATCTTGAAATGATCTACAAATCAAACACAATATAAAGAGTAGCAACTAATTTGTCAAGTTTTATTTAATTTTATTTTGCTTCTAACTCATCACAAATTAAATGAGTTAAACCATAATTTGCGGGTTAAGAACCGAGTCGGCGGCTTTTCTCAAATCTTTAATTGCGCTCCCAATATCTTTCTTGCCAAATATCGAACTGCCTGCCACGAGTACATTGGCGCCGGCCTGAACGACCTGTGGCGCTGTTTCAACGTCGATGCCGCCGTCGACTTCAATGTCGAAATCAAGGCCTTTCTCGTTTTTGACATGTGAAAGATAGGTAACCTTTTCAATCATTTCCGGAGTAAACTTTTGTCCGCCGAATCCCGGTTCCACGGTCATCACCAAAACCATTTCGATTTTCTCCAGCACGGGGTCGAGCAGGTTAATTGCAGTTGCCGGATTCAGAGTTACACCGGCTTTTGCACCAAGCTCGTGTATTGTATCGATAGTTCGCCACAAGTGGGTACAAGCTTCGTAATGCACTGTCAGAATATCCGCACCGGCTTCCCTGAATGCCTTGAGATAGTGATCGGCATTTTCAATCATTAAATGGACATCAAGGGTAAGGTCCGTTATTTTTCGAATACTTTTTACAACAATGGGGCCGAAGGTTATGTTGGGGACAAAATGGCCGTCCATAATATCCAAATGAATGTAATCGGCACCGCCTTTTTCCGCCAGTCCGACCTGTTCGGTCAGGTTTGAAAAATCAGCGCTCAAAACTGAAGGAGCGATTTTTACCATGGTTTCTTTCCCTCCTTACTGCCGGCTAACTTGCTGACAACGATGTCAAGAGTATCTCCCTTTGCCACGTCCAACCCGGCTTGCAAAGATTGGTTTATAACCGTACTGGGAACGAGTTTGTTGGTTTCCTGATAAGTAATTTCCCCCAAAGTCAACCCTGCCTTTTTGATAGATAATTTCGCATCATCCTCTGATTTTCCAACCAGATCGGGGACGACGAATTCTGTCGGTTCAATGCCGATACTCACAACAAGATCGACAGAAGTACCGACTGCCACCTGTGTTTCCGGTTCTATGGATTGATTGCTCACAACACCTTCATGGTAAAAATTGTCATTTTCAAAAGTAACGCTTCCGAGGTGCAAATTCAGTTGCTCGAGCAAAAACTTTACGTCCCTTTCCGGCTTACCTACCAAAAGGGGCATTGGAAAAACTTTTTCTCCTTTTCCCACAGTGAGATAGATGCGCCGCCCTTTTTTGACTGGGGACCCGGCTTTCGGATTTTGAAAAAGCACAAAGCCGGGTGGAAAGTTTTCGTCGTACTTTTCGGGGCCTTTTGCAGCGATGAGACCGGCTTTTGACAAAAGCTTGTCAGCCGCCTGTGAACTGAGATGTGTAACGTCCGGAACGGCCACGGATTGCCAATGGCGTGTGAAAATGGGCATGAGAAGAAAATCAAACAACACATAAATAAAAATCAGAATGCCCATGGAAATAGTCAGGTTTTTTAATAGCGCACGAGTAATAATTGAGCGCATTTTATGCATAATTTTTTTGTTCATTTTTCAGACTCGTATTTCTTTACCATTATTGCCGCAAAACTCCCGTCCATGTTGTGGCGATGCGGCCATGTTTTGATGAATCCATCGGACGTGACGACTTTTGGGATAAATCGGTTTAACGTCGAAGGAATTTCAAATTGAGGATTGTTCTGCAGAAATTCATTCATCATGTCTTCATTCTCTTCCGGCGCCATTGTGCATGTGCTGTAAATGAGGTGGCCGCCGATTTTCACCAAACGTGCCGCTTCCTCTAAAAGCTTTCTTTGCAGAAAAACAAGTTCTCTTATACCCTTCTCGGATTTTCTCCAGCGGAGATCGGGTTTCTTTCTTATAACGCCGAGGCCGGAGCACGGTGCATCCAAAAGTACTTTATCCGCTGGTCCGGCAGGAAAATGTTTCGCATCCGCTGCGACGAGCTGCACAGAGTGAATGCCCAGGCGCATTTTCGTCTTTTTTAAAAGATCGATGCGAGAAACATTTATATCGCCTGAAATGATTTTTACGCTGTCGTCTGCAAGTTCAGCCGCATGAAAACTTTTTCCTCCAGGCGCAGCGCATAAATCAAAAATGACATCATCCGGCCTGGGGTCGAGCAGCAACCCCGGCAAACCGGCACTCTCGTCCTGGATAGTAATCAATCCTGTATTCAAAAACTCGGTTTGAAAAGCGAACGGTATCTTTTTTAACAGATAAAAATCGCGCACAATTGATTTTTTGTATTCGATTTTTTTTTGATCAAGCAAATTCTCAAATGCTTCAGCGTTCGTTCGCAGTGAATTGATCCGAACGGACAAAGACGGCGCTTCATTAAATGCATCACATAATTGCTGTGTTTCTTCGATGCCAATCTGGTTGATCCAGCGTTTTATCAGCCACTCCGGAAATGACTTGCGCAGTGCCAAAGATTTGACCGGATTCGAGTTCATCGTCGGATATTTTATTCCGGTCGGGTTTCGGATAAATGACCTCAAAACGCCGTTGACGACGCCCGCCCATTTTTGTCCCACGAACTTTTTTGCCAAAGTTACGCTCTCATTCACTGCGGCAAAGTTGGGAACGCGCGACATAAGACGAATTTGGTACAATCCAAGCCAGAGAATCCATCGCAATTGTTCTGGCACTTTGTTTTTAGTGCGCAAAAGTTGGTCGACAATCCAGTCAAGATTTTTTTTCCAGCGAATTGTCCCGCGAACCAGTTCGCTGAGAAATGCTTTGTCGCGATACGAAAGATTTGCGGAAAAAAGATGAGAAAGAACAATATCCGTATACGCTTTATCAGCCTCGATCCTTTGGATTGCTAAAAAGGCTAAAGCCCTAACAGATTGTTTTTCTGTTCTGGAATGTTGGTTCATTCACCTCCCAACATATCGCCATTTTTAATACGATAGCCGCGACTGAATTCCCCGGCTGACATTAATCTTTTTCCTTGCGGCTGTACCTGCAAAAGTGAGAGGACACCATTCCCTGTCTGCACATCGATGGGACCATTTTTGCGTACGTCTAAAATTTCACCCGGCCGACCGGCAGCGGAAATTGTTTCGGACTTTGTCCTCAATATTTTCAGGTAAAGGCCGTTAAAAAAAGTAAAACTTGCCGGCAGGGGAGACAAACCTCTGACCAGGTTATGAATTTCCTGCGCACTTTTCTCCCAATCTATGCGGCACAACTCTTTGGTAATTTTAGGTGCCTGCGTCACTTTGCCCATCTGTTTTATGGGATGCAGGGAACCCGATTCAATGCCGTTGGCCGTTTCGAGCAATACTTTTGCACCAATGGCGGCCAGTCTGTCGTGCAACTCGCCGGCGGTCATATCCGGAGAAATTTCAATTTTTCGTTGCAGTAATATTTCTCCGGTATCCACCTTTTTTTCAATAAAAAAAGTGGTCACACCGGTTTCTTTTTCACCATTAATAAGCGCCCAATTTATGGGAGCAGCACCGCGATATGCGGGTAATAAAGAGGCATGCAAATTGACAGTCCCTTTTG
>JAADGR010000002.1:10979-21393 GCA_013152225.1 Calditrichota bacterium | reverse complement strand
TAAAGGTTCTACGATTGCTTAAAAGAGTTTTAACAATTCTATTTCTGTTCGCCGCCGGCATAGCCTACGGCCAGGGACTTCTTCCCAAATTGGGCGAACAACGGGCAGGGACTGCGGCGGTAACGTTCCTCAAGATCGGCGTCGGTGCACGCGCCGTGTCCATGGGTGGTGCTTATGTTGCCGTGGCCAATGACGGCACAGCCATGATGTGGAATCCGGCCGGCCTTGTTCAGATCGGCAAAAACGAACTGGTCGTTTCACATCTCGACTGGCTGGTGGACGTGAATTACGAATACCTGGGATATGTGCACCAGTGGACCGACTATCTCGCTATCGGTGCCTTTGTCGGCTATTTGCATCTGGCCGATATGCCGGTTACAACGGAATATCATCCGTACGGCAACGGCGAATATTTCGGCTATAATGATATGGTTTCCGGCATTACCACTTCGATCAAGATGACGGATCGTTTTTCATTTGGAATCACATTTAAATATGTCCGCGAGGATTTGGCCGACCTGGTGATGGACGGAATGATGTTTGATCTGGGTACGTATTATTGGACAGGCTATAAAACGCTGCGGATTGCGGCATCCATGCGTAATTTTGGCACCGACCTCCGCCCCGGCGGAACGTATACACGCCGACAAGCGGGCGGCGAAACAAAATCAAATTACGAGTCTTTTTCCCCGCCGACAATTTTCACTCTCGGTGTCGCGATGGATGTTTATCATACCGGCCATCATGTTTTCACTGCTGCAATGCAAATGAATCACCCTATGGACGATCAGGAAAATTTTGTCATCGGAAGCGAATATCGTTACCGCGGAATGTTCGCTCTGCGCGGCGGTTATCTTTCCAATATGGATGAGAACAAATGGACATTCGGCGGCGGAGCAAAAATAAACTTGTATGGAAAAATATTGAAACTTGATTATTCTTACGCTGATTTTAATCATTTGTCCATGACACAGCAATTTACATTTGGGTTTGAATTTTGAGAAAATTTAGTATCGTTTTTATTTCCTGGGTTTTGTTTGTTGCCGCAGGATGCAATCAGGACAAGCTGCCTCTGCCGGTGCCGCGTGTGCAGAATGCATCCTTTGGCGCCAATGATACGAACTATGTCGAACTTTCGCCGGTCTGGAATGCGCAAAACCTGGGTTATCAATTTTCCCATCCGGAAGATATTACCATCGGACCCGACGGGATTATTTTTGTTGCGGATAAAGGCAATGATCGCGTGGTCGCTCTGTCAAAAGCAGGAAATATTCTGACATCCAACGGACTTGGCTCAATCGCAGATATACCCCATCCTTATGGTGTTGCCATCGACAGTAAATTAAACCTGCTGATCGCTAACGGAAGCGATACGCTTTATTGCTGGAATCAGTTCTTAAATTATACTGAAATTGATTCGATTGCAGATGAAGCGGTGTTTTTTGATCCCGCTAAAAGCGATACGGTCCTGATCAATTTCAAAAAATATCTGCAACTGGTTCAATCCGGCCAACCCCAACTGGATTTCAAGTATTTTGTTTTTCACAAAGACCCGTCTCTGGTGAACAAAATCCGGAAGATTTATCCAATCTACGTTGCTGAGAATGGTGCACAACTGAATGGTGTTGCCGCAGGGCCGTTTGGATCCGGAATTCTTTATGTTACGGAATCGGCCTATGATAAAATAAGCGAGATTACTCTGGTTCCACAAGTTGTTGTCAAAACGAATTATGGTGCATCTCTGTTTCAATATACCGGAATAAGGACACAAGACATTGCAACTTTTGGTTCCGGTGCAGGCACTGTTGACGATCCCTGGGGAATTACAACGGATAAAGAGGGCGATATTTATTTTACCCAGCTCGGCGGGAACTTTCGTGTGCAAAAACTGGATGGAAAAAATTTCAAGCCGGTTTACGTTCTCTACCAGGATGCTATTATGGATCTCAATAGATTTATGATGCCGACAGACATTGCTTTGGATGGGCTGGAAAATATCTTTGTTATTGATACGCAAGCGAAGACGGTATCCAAGTTTGCCAATACCGGCGCCAACGCAGGTCAGGTTCTGAGTCTGGGGACAAGAGGGCTGGCAATTGAAGAATTTAATGATGCCCGCGGCATCATGGTTGATGACAATATCGTTTACATTGTCGAAAGCGGTGAAAATCGTATCCGGCGTTTTCAATATTCCGTATCTGAATCGGATATTCCCGACAAGGAAAATCAACCGTAAAAATTTTCTTGACTATTTCACAAATTATTGCTATGATCTATGATTTCCACATGTTAATTCACAATCAATCAAAAACCTACCCAAAAAGAAGGGGGTTTTATGGCGTATGACAGCAAAGGTACGTTGAACAAAGTGATGCTCATCGGCCGATTGGGACAGGATCCGGAACTGAAATATACACCGGCCGGAGCAGCGGTCGTAAATGTCAGCATTGCAACGGATACGAGTTGGAAAGATCAGGATGGAAATTCGCAGGGTAAGACGGAATGGCATCGGCTTGTTTTTTGGCGGAAACAGGCAGAAGTGTTGTCTCAATATGCAAAAAAGGGAGATCGGATTTACGTCGAAGGAAAACTGATGACAAGATCGTGGGACGACAAGGACAGCGGTCAGAAAAGATACATTACAGAAGTTCAGGTAGCCAATATGCAGTTTTTAACGAGCAAGGGTGACCGCGAAGCCGTATCAAACACTTCAACTCCCGAACCACCGGAACCGCCCGCAGAATTTTCGGGATCAAATGCCGAACAGGGTGATGATTTACCATTCTGACAATCATCTTTTTCGTTCGTTCACGCGGAATGTAGTGGAATGCCAATCCGAAGTCTTGAGGCTTCGGATTTTTTTATCTTGAAACGGAGGGTTGCTCATGGACAGAGAAACTTTGATCGAACGCGCGCTCGCAGCAACTCGCAAAGCCCGCGTACCCTATTCGCATTTTCCTGTTGGGGCGGCACTGGTAACAAAATCCGGGAAAATTTATACGGGCTGCAACATTGAGTCAAGTTCTTATAGTTTGACAATGTGCGCGGAGAGGGTTGCGCTCTTTAAGGCGATTTCAGAAGGAGAGACCCAATTTAATGCCATTGCCATAACCACAAAGAACCGGCAGCTTTGCCCTCCGTGCGGTGCATGCCGACAGGTGCTGTGGGATCTCGCCGGCGATATCGATGTCATTTTAACCATTGATGAAAATGATTCCAAAGTGATCAAAGTATCCGAATTGTTACCTGAAGCTTTCGATGAGGGCTTTTTGCCGCATGAACACTAGTAAGCATGAGAAAGTCATCATTGTTGGAATTGCCGGCGCATCGGGTTCCGGTAAAAGTTTTTTTGCGGATAAATTAAAAAGTGCACTGCCTGATAAAAAAGTATTGGTTTTATCCCAGGATTTTTATTACAAAGAACGATCCGATACTACCCTTCAAGATCGCGAACATATTAACTATGATCATCCGGATGCGATCGATTTCGATCTCCTCATAGAGCACCTGAAGGCTCTGAAACAAAAAAAGTCCATTCTTCATCCACTTTACGATTTTGCAGTTCACAACCGGGAAAAAGAATGGGTGCCGGTTGGCCCTGCCGACATCGTTCTTCTCGATGGTATTTTAATATATGCTATCGAGGCTTTGCACTCCATTCTCGATTATAAAATTTATATCGACACCCCGATGGATATTTGTTTTATTCGCAGGTTGCAGCGGGACACCACGGTTCGCGGGCGCACGGTTGATTCGGTGATCAGCCAGTATTTAAAAACCGTAAGACCAATGTTTTTGGAATTTGTTTTACCCGGGAAAAAGGTTGCCGATGTCGTCATTGTCGGACAGGGAAGCATGAACGCATCGTTGCAGTACGTGCTTCATGAAATAAAAGAGTTGTGAACTGAAATATTATGGAAAATATCGGCAAATTTATCATCATTGTTGGATTGTTCATTATCCTGGTGGGTGTAATTTTTGTCGTATCTGATCGTATCGGATTGCACTTGTTCAGGCTTCCCGGTGACATTGTTTTTCGAAAAGGAAACACGACTGTCTATTTTCCCATTGTTACCGCTATCGTTTTGTCTTTGCTCATTTCTTTTGTTTTGTGGCTTTTTAGGAGATAATTAAAGTAAAAATGGAGAATTATTCATGCTCAGTATCGTACCCAAGGATACGGGTTGGATTGAAGTGATTTGTGGCAGCATGTTCAGTGGCAAAACCGAGGAACTCATTCGCCGGTTGCGGCGAGCTGAAATTGCCAAATTAAAGGTAACGATTTTCAAACCCAAAATTGACGACCGCTATTCAAAGGGGCACATTGTGTCCCACAACTCGCAGCGAATCCCTTCCATCCCGGTGTCTTTTGCAAAAGAAATATTGGAGAAAGCGGGTGATGCTGAGGTCATAGGCATTGACGAAGGCCAGTTTTTTGACCTCGATCTCATCGATGTTTGCCAGGAATTGGCAAATCGCGGCAAACGCATTATCGTTGCCGGCCTGGATCAGGATTATACCGGCAAGCCATTTGAGCCGATCCCGCAGCTCCTGGCTGTCGCCGAATATATCACCAAAACGCTGGCTATTTGTGTGAAATGCGGAAATCCGGCGAACCGCACGCAAAGGTTAAGCAGGCAATCGGAGCGGGTGATTGTCGGCGCCGGAGACATGTACGAGGCCAGATGTCGTTTCTGCCATGAGGTTTATGAAGAAGATGAATAGCTAAGGAACCGGAGGAGTTTTATGCGATTTATGGGCATTTTCGGAATGATTGCCATCCTGGCAATTGGTTACTTTTTATCGAACAACAAAAAAGCAATTAAACCCCGTGTCATCCTTTGGGGATTGGGCCTGCAATTGCTTTTTGCGATCATCATTCTGAGCCAGACGATTCTTTCCTGGATCGGGATGTTTGTTTTTGCATTTTTGATTTTGCTTTTTTTGTTCGAGGACACCTTGCTGACGGCAACCGAGTGGCATAAAACGATCGTGCCTTCTCTTATTGCTCTGGTGGCCGGCATTGCTCTGACTTTATTTTCTTATCTTCTGGATAAATTTGGTGCAGCCATCTATTTGTTTTGGGCTGCAATTTTGATTTTTATTGTCTTGTTATCTTTCAGGAAAACACAAATCCTTCGCTATCCTTTTGCTGTTGCCCAGTTTGCAAGCCTGGGCATTATATTCCAGCGCCAGATATTGGGCAAAGCCATTTTTGCCGCGCTGGCTGATAAGGTAGACAAATTCCTCAAACTTACCGATCTTGGCAGTGTCTTCCTTTTTGGCAACCTCGCCAAACCTGAATATTTTGACAAATTCGGTTTTCAGTTTGCCTTTTCCGTTTTGCCGACAATTATTTTTTTCTCAGCGGTTATGTCTATTCTTTATTATCTCGGAGTCATGCAGGCCGTCGTGCAAGTCATGGCAAGATTCATGCGCTGGACAATGGGCACTTCGGGCGCGGAAACACTGTCCTGTTCCTCCAATATATTTGTCGGCCAGACTGAGGCGCCGCTGCTCATTCGCCCTTTTTTGGACGACATGACCCGGTCGGAATTGCATGCCATTATGGTGGGAGGGTTCGCGACCATTGCCGGAGGTGTGCTGGCGGGTTACATCCGCATGGGCATCAATGCCGGGCATCTTATCGCTGCCAGCGTTATGTCCGCTCCCGCTGCGTTGGTCATGGCCAAGATATTTTTCCCGGAAACAGAACACTCGAAAACGGCGGGAGATGTGGAAATTCCCGACGTGAGCCGCGCGGACAATCTGCTCGATGCGGCGACACGCGGCGTTACCGACGGCCTCAAGCTGGCCGTAAACGTCGGCGCCATGCTGCTGGCGTTCATTGCTCTCATCGGTCTCGTCGATGTCATTTTCGGTTTCTTTGATCATCTCATCGACGGTCGGTTGCTTGGCGGTGTTTTGAATCAGGCCACCGGCGAGTATAGCGGCATCTTTCCCGGCAGCCTGAAAACACTGCTCGGAACAATTTTTGCGCCGCTTGCTTTTTTGATGGGCGTTCCCTGGAAGGAGGCCATGGACGTCGGTAATTTGCTGGGGATTAAAATTGCGGTAAATGAATTCGTCGGTTATGCCGAGTTGGCGAAGCAAATCAGCGCTGCGAGCCTGTCGCCCCGCTCCATCATTATCGCCACGTATGCTTTGTGCGGGTTTGCCAACTTTTCATCCATTGGTATTCAGATTGGCGGCATCAGTGCGTTGGCACCCAAGCGGCGATCCGACCTTTCGAAAATTGCTCTGCGCGCAATGTTTGCCGGCGCTCTCGCTTCGTGGATGACGGCGACGATTGCGGGTATGTTGGTGTAAATAAATCGGATCTGCAAAACAATGAAGCCAAATGCTTTAACGATTGTTTCGATCATTTTTGTGCTGGCAGTTGAGTCCAGGGCCGGAATGTTGAAAAAATCCGGCATCATGATAGGATACAACTCGACGCATATAAACGCGAAAGAAATTTCCGATTATGCACTCCCCCGGTCAGGATACGGAATGGGTTTGTATGCCGAGTGGATGGATCGTTCGATCTTTTCGCTGCTCAGTCAATTGGAATATGTGCAAAGAGGTTTTATTCAGGAGCAGATTGAAACCGACAATGACGGTTCCTTTATTCAACGCGTCAGAGCAAAATCGCGATTGGATTATATCACATTTCCTTTCCTTTTGAAAATTCAACCCATAAAGCTTTTGGTCAATCCCTATTTTGTTGCCGGCCCGAGATTTGATTTTCTCATTTTCAGAGAGAACGGTAAATATGAATTTTCAAAAATAACTTATGAATCCAGGGTTGCGGAGAATTTTGATGATTTTGGCATCGGTTTTATACTGGGCGGCGGCATGACAACAGCAAAAATTCTTCACACCCAACTCAGTTTTGAATTGAACTTTAATCTTGATATCACCAATTCATTTTCCAAAGTCGGCACAATGACCGTCAGAAAGAACGCAGTGGATTTTTGGCTAAAAGTTGCTTTGTAGATTGCAGTAACTATAGGTTTACCAAACCTCGAAGGTTTGGTAAACCTTAACCCTCTTTTAATGTGTAAAACATGCTGCTTAAAGAACAGGTAAAACAAAGCCTGGATTTTATAAAATTCAGGATAAGCGAAATTCCGCAGGTTGCAGTCATTCTCGGCTCCGGGTTGGGGACATTTGCCGAATCCATTGATGATGCTGTGATCATCTCGAGTGAGGAAATTCCGCATTATCCCAAATCCACGGTGCCGGGACATAGCGGGCGCTGGGTCATCGGTAAAATCAACGGCGTGCAAACGCTGGCTGTGCAGGGACGGGTTCATTATTATGAAGGCTACTCTCTGCAGCAGGTTACTTTTCCGATCCATCTCATGGCGAGCCTTGGTGTGAAAACCCTGATCGTGACCACAGCCTGCGGAGGGATCAATCCGCAATTTAAACCCGGCGATCTCATGTTGATCACTGATCATATTAATCTTGGATTCGGAAATCCCCTCATCGGCAAGCCGGAAAATCAATTGGGCCCGCGTTTTCCTGATATGTCGCATCCGTATGACAGCGAGCTTTTGCGAATTGCCGAAAGCGTTGGACATGAAATGAATCTGCCGTTCCGCAAGGGTGTCTTTTGCTGGCTGACCGGCCCGTCGTATGAAACAGCGGTGGAAGTAAAAATGCTGCAAAAACTCGGTGCCGACGCGGTGTCCATGTCCACTGTGCCGGAAGTGATCGTCGCCCGTCAGCGTCATCTGCACGTCCTGGGAATTTCAATGATAACCAATTTGGCAACAGGTCTTGCAAAAGGTGGCTTGTCTCACAAAGACGTAATCAAAACTGCGAATACTGCCGGTGAGCGGCTTGGCCTTTTGTTAAAGGGGATTGTCTCGACAGCGCAACTTTATAAAAGGTCATAAATTGCAGTCAGAGAATCGTAATAGTCTATCCTCTTTATTTTTGGACACTGATTTTCGCAGATACACGCAGATAAAAAATAGATTTATTTTTATTTACTTCTTGAATGTTGTATAACTGAGGGAAAAAGATGCTGCAACAAATCATCTCAAAAGCAAGGGGGCTTGAAAAATGTGATCTGGTTCTTCGCAATGCCAGGGTCATCAATGTTTTCTCTTCAGAAATCATTAACACGGATGTTGCGATTTTTGGTGACAAGATCATTGGCCTGGGGGCCGGATATAAAGCCCACGAAGAAGTTGATTTGAAAGGCCTTTACCTGGCGCCCGGCTTTATTGATGGCCACATTCACATTGAAAGCTCAATGGTCGAAGTGCCGCAGTTTACCCGCGCCGTTTTACCGTTAGGCACAACATCGGTTGTCGCCGATCCGCACGAGATTGCGAATGTGCTGGGCTACGAGGGCATTCGCTACATGATGGAATCGAGCAAATACAATCCCCTCAATGTTTTTTTTATGCTCTCTTCCTGTGTTCCATCCACACCCCTCGAAACGGCCGGTTCGGAATTGCGCGCATTTGATATTTTTCCTTTCTTACGGGAAAAATGGGTTCTCGGTCTCGGTGAAATGATGAACTACCCGGGTGTTTTAAACGCCGATTCTGACGTTCTTGATAAATTGAAAATCGTAAATGACAAGCGCATTGACGGTCATGCTCCCGGCCTTAGCGGCAAGGATTTGAATGCCTACATCGCCGCCGGAGTGCAGTCCGACCATGAATGTACCACGGTAGACGAAGCGCTGGAAAAACTTCGACTGGGTATGTACATTATGATTCGCGAAGGTACGGGCACAAAGAATCTGCTCGATCTTCTTCCTCTTGTAAACAGGGAAAATGAACGCCGCATCTTTTTCTGTACCGATGACAGGCATCCCAACGATATTCTTGAAGAGGGACACATTAATTTCATGATCAGGAGCGCGATCAAATATGGCATTGATCCGATGACTACCATTCGCATGGCCACGCTGAATACAGCCGAGTACTTTGGCCTGCATAATGTCGGTGCAATCGGCCCTGGCAGGTTGGCGGATATGGTTGCCTTTAAAGACCTCGAAAACATTGAGGTCAGGCAAGTATACAAAAACGGCAAGCTGGTCGCATTGGATGGCATTCCAATTTATGATCTGCCGGCCAGACCCAAGACACCGATTCGCGGTTCGGTCAATATAAAATGGTTGGAGGGAGATGAGTTCAAAATTCCCGCGAACGGCTCGCGCTGCCGTGTCATTGGTGTTGTGCCCCATCAAATTGTAACCAAAAGTCTTGAAATGAATTGCAGCATTCAGGACGGCCATGTTGTGGCTGATGTTGATCGGGATATCATTAAACTTTTTGTTGTTGAGCGACACCGGGCAACCGGAAATATCGGCAAGGGATTGATAAAAGGATTCGGGATGAAGCGGGGTGCGATCGCTTCTTCCATTGGCCATGATAGTCATAACATTATCGTCGTGGGCGTTAGCGACGAGGATGTGTTCAAAGCGGTTACCTCGATTAATAAAATGGGCGGCGGCATTGCTGTCGTCAATGATGGAAAAGTGATTGAATCTCTGGAATTGCCCATTGCCGGACTGATGTCCAACAAGCCGCTCGAGTTCGTTAGTAGTAGAATGAAAAGTCTCATCGAGGCAACCCGAACCCTGGGGGCGACGCTGGATGATCCACTGATGACGCTTTCTTTTATGGCGCTTCCGGTCATTCCGAGATTGAAACTAACGGACACAGGATTAGTTGATGTTGAAAAGTTTGAACATGTGGGGTTGTTTTTAGACGGCAAGTCTGAGGAATAACGCTTTCTTTTTTAACGGAAAGCGAAGAAAGGAGAACGGAAAAATTTTGAATATTTTTGAGGAAATAATTCGGGCGAAAAACAAGGGCGAATATGCTGTCCTGGCAACGGTCGTAGATTCAAAAGGCTCCGCACCGAGAACCGCAGGCGCCAGGATGTTGATCAAAAAAGACGGGACGATCCTCGGCTCCATCGGTGGAGGTGCGGTCGAAAAAGCGGTTGTCGATGAAGCAAAAGAGATTGCCGGAACGGAGCAGACTAAATTGCTTGCTTATGATTTAGGCAAAGACCTCAGCATGTCCTGCGGTGGCCGGATGACCATTTTTCTTGATCCCCTGACCCCGCCGTCGCAACTCATTATTTTCGGCGCCGGGCACATCGGTACGGCGCTGGTGCAGCTTGGAAAGCTTTTGGACTTTCACGTTACCGTTATTGACAACCGTTCGGAATTTGTCAATACGGATCGTTTGCCTTTTGCAGATCAGCTTATCGTCGGAGATTATCAAGACATCCTCCCTGAACTCAAGTTTCATCAGGAAACTTTTATCGTACTCGTTACGCACAGGCATGCGTATGACCAGAAAATCCTTGAATACTGCATTCAGCAGCCTTTTAAATACCTGGGGATGATCGGCAGTAAAACCAAAGTCGCCAA
>JAADGR010000002.1:0-10871 GCA_013152225.1 Calditrichota bacterium | reverse complement strand
GTGGCAATAGCTGCAGAGTTAGTAGCAATTAAAAAGGGTGTCGAGGCAAACAGTCTTAAATAAGACGCAAGTTTTTATGCCGACCATACGCCGGCTGTTCCCGGCCTTTGTTTTTCCGGATAACGTTGCAAAACAAATTGACCGCGGCGTTATGATCGCTGCGGGCAGAAGACAGGATTCGGCTAAAGCCGGACGAAAATGCCCTGGTAATTCAAAATAATCCACGAGAAATCAGGAGAATTTTTAAGATGAAATTTTTGATACTCTTGTTGTCAATTTTTGGATTGGCTGCTACGTATGCTGTGGCCGAAGATATGGTGTATTGTCGTTTTTCGTACAAAGAAAGCGTACATTATGGCCGGGTTAAAGGCAAAAAGATATACGTGCTGGATAAAGCACCATGGAGCGGCGGACAAGAAACAGGACAGGTCGTTCCTCTGAACAAAGTTCGCTTGCTTCATCCGAGCGAACCGCGTGTGATCCTTGGCCTTGGAGGGTCTTATCAGGAGGCATGGAAAGATAATGGTACGCCTTATAAAACAGTTCGCTGGTTTACAAAGCCACCCACGGCAGCGGCCTCTCCGGGTGATGATATTGTGCTGCCGGCATCGCTGGATGAAATAAAAGTCGAAGTTGAACTGGTTATCGTCATTGGCAAAACCGTCAAGGATGCTGATGAAGCGGAAGCGCAACAAGCGATCTTTGGCTATACTGTTGGAGATGACGTTGTCGGCTCGGTTGATTCATATCATCGCATTCAGGGTGAACCGCAGGATCAGAAGGAAGGTTTGTTACCCCCCGGCTTGAAAATCGGTGACCATTTTGCTCCGTTCGGCCCGTTCATTCATCGCGGCATAGACTGGCGAAACCTGGAAAGAACGTTGCGGATTACAAATCCAGAAACAGACAAAAATGTTCTTTATAAACACAATACATCGCATCTTGTCTATTCGCCTGCAAAAATCGTCAGCGATTTGTCGAAAGTTCTTACTCTGTCTCCCGGCGATATTATTTTTACCGGCACAACACAATCTTTTCCCGCAGTGGACGGCGATGTGGTGCAAGTCTCGATTAAAGGCGTGGGTGAATGCGTAAACAGGGTCGTTGCGCCCACGAAAAAATGATGTTTGATTGGCGATGAGTTGGCTGGCTTTGTATGGTCGGTGTAGCTACAAGTACGAGAAAAATTTGCCATCGGCACCTGACAGATTTTTTTTGAATCCATTTTTTGAGAAAATAACAAATGTCAAACAAAATTTTAAACCGGCATTTCATCCCTCCAAATATTCATCCACTCCTCTGGCTACCTCTCGTCCCTGGTGAATTGCTTTGACAACCAACGACGCACCCATGGCGCTGTCACCGGCTGCAAAAACGCCAGGCTCAGACGTCATAAGTTGTGAGTTGGTAACAATATTACCGCGCTCATCGGTTTTCAAATCGAAATCCTTAACCAGGGGACCGTGCTCAACGTGCACGAAACCCATTGCCAGCAAAACGAGATCAGCTTTGAGTGAAAATTCCGAACCCTGAATCTCTTTGAATTGCCTGCGTCCGTCATCATCCGGCTCTGACCATTCCAGGCGTACCGCTTTAATTTCTTCGACATGATTTCCGCCAACAAACTCTTTCGTCAGGATGCTCCATTGCCGGTCACAGCCTTCTTCCTGGGAAGACGATGTTCGCAAAACCTGCGGCCAGGTGGGCCAGGGATTGTACGCATCCCGCTCCGCCGGTGGCATAGGCAGCAATTCAATTTGGGTGATCTTTTCCGCCCCATGGCGTATGCTTGTGCCTACGCAGTCCGAGCCGGTGTCGCCGCCGCCAATGACGATGACATGTTTTCCTCTGGCTGTAATTTTTCCTTCAGGATCAATTTCATCTCCTGCATTTTTTCTGTTTTGCTGTGTGAGAAAACTCATTGCAAAATGAACGCCGTCTAATTCCCTGCCCGGAACCGGGAGATCACGAGGAACAGTCGCACCCGCGGCAATGACAATGGCATCAAATGTTCGCTGCAAATAACGGACGGAAATGTCGACCCCGGCTTCAACGCCCGCTTCAAAAATGATTCCTTCCTGACGCATTTGTTCCATTCGCTGATCGATAAGTTTTTTCTCAAGTTTAAAGTCCGGAATGCCATAGCGCAACAGCCCGCCGATCCGATCCGATTTTTCAAAGACAACGACTTCATGTCCATTGCGCGCAATATTCTGCGCCGCAGCCAGACCCGCAGGCCCTGATCCGATCACGGCTACTTTTTTTCCTGTTTTAAAAGTTGCGGGTTCCGGTTTTATCCAGCCTTCGCGCCAGCCGCGTTCAACAATGGCCAGTTCAATCTGCCGTATTGTCACCGCAGGCTGGTTGATTGCCAATGTGCACGCTGCTTCGCATGGCGCAGGACAAACCCTGCCGGTGAACTCGGGAAAGTTATCCGTGGAGTGCAATATCTCCAGTGCAAGTTTCCACTGGTTGCGATAAACGAGATCATTCCAGTCCGGGATGCGGTTTTGCGTCGGACAGCCAAACGCATGACACGAGGGGACGCCGCAATCCATGCAGCGGGCCGCCTGTCGGATAAGATGATCTTCCGGCAATCGCTGCTCAAATTCCCTGAAATCGCGAATTCGTTCTCTTACGGATCGTTTCGGTGCGTCTTCACGCGAGTATTCCAAAAAGCCGGTGTGCTTAGCCATTGAACACCTCCTCCGTTACTGCAACGGTTTCATCATCGGCAATTTCTTCCTGACGCATACGTTCCAAAACTCTGCGGTAATCAATAGGCATCACCTTTACGAATAACGGCAGATGAGCATCCCAGTTTTCCAGTAAATACCTGGCGCGCTCGCTGTTTGTATATCGAAAATGATTTTCCAACATTGTCCTTAGTTGTTTTTTGTCTTCTTCGCTCCAGACGCTTTCAAGATCAACCATGTCCAGGTTGCATCGTGTATCAAACATTTCGCTGGCGTCATAAATATAAGCAATGCCGCCGCTCATACCGGCAGCAAAATTTTGCCCCGTCTTGCCAATGACGACGACAGTCCCCCCGGTCATGTATTCGCATCCGTGATCGCCAACCCCTTCCACGACTGCATTGGCGCCGCTATTGCGCACAGCAAAACGTTCTCCGGCAATACCATTGATATAAATTTCTCCACCTGTTGCCCCGTACAAAACAACATTGCCGATGATAATATTTTCATGGGCAAGATAACCCGCCTTTTTCGGAGGCACGATAACGACACGCCCGCCGGACATAGATTTTCCCAGGTAATCGTTCGCATCGCCTTCAACGCGAATGGAAACACCAGGCGCCAGGAAAGCACCCAGGCTTTGTCCCGCTGATCCGTGCAGTGTGATCTGAATTGTATCATCCGGCAGCCCCTTTGCTCCGTACCTTCTGGTAACTTGTCCGCTCAGCATTGCGCCGACCGTTCTGTGAACGTTGCGAACCGGCAGATTAATTCTGACCGGTTCCATGCTTTTTAGCGCCGGTTCTGCGAGGTGAATGATTTCCTGGTCAAGGCTCCCGGAGTGATTAGAGTTTACCAGGCGCGTGCAGTGCAGAGATGATTTGCGTTCGTTTACTGCTGATTGCAAAATGGGTGTCAAATCCAGCCGCTTTGCTTTCCAATGATTGATGGCCGGCTGAACATCGAGTACATCCACGCGACCGACCATTTCATCAACGGTTCGGAAGCCCAAAGCAGCCATGTATTCCCGAAAGTCTTGCGCAACAAACCTCAGGAATCGTTCAACATAATCGGGCTTGCCTGCAAAACGCGCTCGCAGTTGCGAGTCCTGCGTGGCTACGCCCACCGGGCAGGTATTGAGATGACATTTGCGCATCATAATACATCCCAAAGTGATGAGCATGGCCGTGCCAAAGCCATATTCTTCGGCGCCCAAAAGTGTGGCGATGGCCAGGTCGCGCCCGGTTTTGAGCTGTCCGTCGGTTTGCAGGCGAATGCGGTCGCGCAAGCCGTTGTTGATGAGTGATTGCTGCGTTTCTGCCACACCCAATTCCCACGGTAATCCCGCGTACTTTATAGATGTGAGTGGCGAAGCGCCTGTGCCTCCGTCATGTCCGGAAACGAGAACTGTATCCGCCTTGGCTTTTGCCACACCGGCTGCTATGGTGCCGACGCCGACCTCTGAAACAAGTTTCACCGAAACCCGGACATCCGGATTAACGGATTTGAGGTCGTAGATCAACTGTGCCAGATCTTCAATGGAGTAAATGTCGTGATGCGGCGGCGGGGAGATGAGCGTGACACCAGGGGTTGTATGGCGAACGCGCGCAATTTCCGCGCTCACTTTATGCCCCGGCAATTGGCCGCCCTCTCCCGGCTTTGCTCCCTGTGCGATTTTGATTTGCAGTTCATCCGCGTTCATAACATATTCGGTGGTAACGCCAAAACGCGCGGAAGCAATCTGCTTAATACGGGAGCGTTTGCTGTCGCCATTTTCCTCGGGAATATACCGCGCGGGGTCTTCACCCCCTTCACCGGAATTACTACGTGCATTCAGGCGATTCATGGCAATGGCCACGGCTTCGTGCGCTTCTTTGCTGATGGATCCGAAAGACATGGCTGCACCAACAAAGCGTTTGGTAATCTCTTCAACAGGCTCCACTTCTTCAATTGGAATCGATTTTTGCTTTTTAAATTGGAACAAGCTGCGCAGTGTTTTCCGACCGGACGACGTTTCATCAACGGTTTCTGCGAATTCCTTGAAAACGTTATAATTATTTGTCCGCGTGGCCAGTTGCAATTTATAAATTGCCTCCGGCGTCCAGAAATGTTTTTCACCATTGTGGCGGATGTGATAATTGCCGCCCACATCTAACAGTTTATCCGGAAGGCCGCGGGACGGAAATGCTTTGCGATGGCACCGATTCACTTCCTCGGCAATTTCTTCAAGGCCAATGCCGCCAATACGCGACGATGTGCCGCAAAAATATTTATCAATGACCTCGCGTCCCAAACCGATCGCTTCAAAAATTTGCGAGCCAAAGAAACTGTGAATAGTAGAAATTCCCATACGCGATATTGTTTTCAACAGTCCCTTTTTCACAGCGGTAATATAATTGTCCATTGCAACTTCGGGTGATGTTTCCTTTTCCAAAAGATTAGCTTCGGCCATATCTCTGATAGTGGAAAAAGCAAGGTAGGGACAAATCGCGTCGGTACCGAATCCAATCAAAAGTGCGAAATGAATGCTCTCGCGGACTTGGCCGCTTTCCACAATAATTCCGACCGAGTTTCTGAATCCTGTTCCGATGAGATGATGGTGCAACCCGGATGAGACCAACAGTGCGGGAATGGGCGCATGCTCTTTGTCCAGATTGCGGTCTGTTAGAATCAGCAGCCGCGCGCCGTTTTTAATGTGTTCATCGGCTTGTTGAAAAACCGATTGCAGCGCGTTTTCCAAATCTCTGCCCTTTCCGTTTGCAGGAAACAGGATATCAATATCTTCTGAGGAAATGGCCGGATAATCGGCATTTCGTATTTTAACCATGTCCGCGGGCGTAAGAACCGGATGACGAAGTTTAAGACCGCGGTAGTGCTCGGGACTCTCCTCCAAAAAGTTTTGTTCGCCGCCGACAAAACTTTCCAGCGACATGACCAGTTCTTCGCGCAGCGGATCGATGGGAGGGTTGGTGACCTGGGCAAAAAGCTGTTTAAAATAGGCAAATATGGATTGCGGGCGGTCCGAAAGAACAGCAAGGGAAGCGTCATTGCCCATCGAACCCACCGGCGCCTGCCCACGGGAAGCCATGGGATTAAGGATCATTTTGAGTTCTTCATCGGAGTACCCGAAAGCATGCTGTTTTTGACAAAGAGCCTCATGATTTTCTTTTGGAATGCGTGACGGCGCAAATAATCCGCGCAGTTCAATGTGGTTCTCTTTCACCCAGCGGCGATAAGGACGCCGGCGCGAAATTTTCGCTTTGATCTCATTGTCCGGCACAATGCGGTGCTGCTCCAGATCGACGAGAAACATTTTCCCCGGTTGTAGTCTGCCGCGTTTCAGGATTCGATTAGCAGGGAGTTCGATAACGCCGGTTTCCGAAGCCATTACAATGATGCCGTCCCGGGTGATGGTAAAGCGGGCGGGACGCAATCCATTGCGGTCCAGCGTGGCGCCGATGTAGCGGCCATCGGTGAAAGCCAGCGCCGCCGGGCCATCCCACGGCTCCATTAATGCCGAATGATATTCGTAAAATGCGCGTTTGTCTTCGCTCATCCTTATTTTGAGGCCATAAGCTTCCGGCACCATCATCATCATTGCATGTGGCAGCGAGCGGCCGGCCTGGACAAGAAGTTCGAGGCCGTTGTCAATAATTGCGGAATCGCTGCCTTGTTCTATAAGAATGGGTTTAATCTTGGCAATATCGTCTCCAAACAAATCGGATTCCAGAATCGGCTCCCGCGCGCGCATGCGGTTAATGTTACCGCGAAGCGTGTTGATTTCTCCGTTATGTGCAAGATAACGGAAGGGCTGCGCCAAATTCCAGGTCGGGAGTGTATTGGTGCTGTACCTGGCATGCACGATGCAAAAAGCGCTCCTGATGGCGTCATCGCGAAGATCGCTGTAAAATTCAGGAACCTGCGTGCCGGTTAAAAGTCCCTTGTAAACGATAATCCGGCTAGATAAACTGGGGATGTAAAACTGACTGGTGTCAACGTCCGTCCAGCCAGAAATTTCTTTTTCAACAAGCCGCCTGATGACATACAGCTTTCGCTCGAAATGTTCGGGTGCTATGTTTTCACGAGACAGAAAAACCTGACAGATTTCCGGCAGCGTTGAACGGGCTAGGTCGCCGATGACGCTCTCGTTGATCGGGACATCGCGCCAGCCGAGGATGCGACAGCCTTCTTTTTCGGCAATTTTATGGAATACTTTTTTACAACGATCTTTGCCCTGTTTATTTTTCGGGTTAAAAATCATACCGACAGCGTAATCATTTATTGGGGGTAATGAAAAATCAATGTCCTTGCAGGTTCGGAAAAAATGATCCGGAATTTGCAACAAGAGTCCTGCGCCGTCTCCCGTTCCTTTGTCGCCGCCAATGGCACCCCGGTGTTCCAAATTGATTAAAATTTGTATGCCATCGCTGACAATGGAATGGTCGGGAATTGCATCTAATCTGGCGATAAATCCGACGCCGCAGCTATCATGCTCAAAACGGGGATCGTAAAGACCATACGGTTTGGGATACCCTGCTGCATTTGTATTTTTATTGAGTGATTGACCTTTCATGCATTCAGCCTTCTTTACTTAAAGTACATTTCTCATAGTGTTATGGTTCACCTATGAGAGTATTTTTCTTTTGTTCAATTTATGTTGAGAATATCAAGATAGAAAATCGCATCAGAGTGACGCGATATCCATTGGCATTGCAGGTTTTATGAGGAAACGCGTCATGTATCGAGGCTTTTTTTCTCCGGGCTTGAATCGTTCAAACCAATAACATGACATTTTTAGTAACATTGTGGATTTCGAGAGTAATGGTTTAGAATCTTTGCTAATTTGAAGCATAAAAAGATACAGAATTATTTTGAGTTTTACAATAGAAAAAAGCAAGTCACTCCGGCGAATGCCGGAGTCTCCTAAAATCAAGAGTTTGGAGATTCCGGCATGCGCCGGAATGTTAATGTATTTTTTTCATTACTTTTTTCAGCCGTCTTGCAGCTTCGGCTTTGTGTTCTTTGTCGTCGGAATCTTTGATCGGCAAAGTCGCCACTTTCTCAAATTGCTCTTTTGCCAGTTTCCATTTTTTCATTTCCTGATAGGTAATGCCCAATTCGAGATGGTGGTTAATGTAGTCGGGATTGATTTCGATAGCCTTTTTGAAATGCTTTATCGCTTCTTTATTACTGGCCGGGGGAAGACCGCCGTACAAAATTTTTGCAAAGACTTTTAAAAGGCCGCTCAGGTTGGCCACTTCACGATTCCATCGCGCCAGAACATGATGCGCCAGATCGTCATTCGGATCGAGTTTCAGTGCTTTCAGGACTTCTTGCTTCACCTCTTTGGAAAGCCGGACTTTTTTCTTTCCACCTTCCATCAACGCAACCCTGCCAACAGCGATGGCCAATTCGAGATGTGCTTTTGCATCATCCGGGCAGATACGAACCGCCTGGCGCGCAACCTTTTCTCCCTCGTAATAATGATCGCGCATAACATCCTTGTTCGCGTCTTCACCGACGTCAATGTGGGCGCGGGCCAGTTTCCACAAGGCTTCACAATTTGTCGAGTCTTCATTCACTGCGAGTTGAAATGCTTTCAGGGCGCCCAGGTTATCAAAATTTTCATAAGCCTGGTTACCTTGGTCAATGTAATCCTGCACGGTCTGTGCTGATGATTGGCTTGCAAAAAAGAGGAATACAACAGAAATAATGCCAAGTAAAACCCAAGTCTTTTTCATAACCGTACTCCGTAATTTTGTGAGAAGCTTTTTGCGGCTGGAATCGCTGTGTTCGCCAATAATGCAATTCCCCGGCTTTTTATCGGCATGATCCCAAATTTTAAATATTCTACAATATTTTCTTATAAATGTCAAATTGTTTTTTTCTTTATTCTCAAATTCAATTTGGTTATATTGGACAGTTTTAAATGTTGTAAATTTATTCATATTACGATTGCTGTTTAGTTATGTCGGTAAAAGATAAAATCATTATTCGCGGTGCACGCGAACATAATCTCAAAAATATCAATATAGAAATTCCACGGGACAAACTGGTTGTCATTACCGGACTTTCCGGTTCGGGCAAATCTTCGCTGGCTTTTGACACGATCTATGCAGAAGGTCAGCGCCGTTATGTGGAATCCCTTTCGGCTTATGCTCGTCAGTTTCTCGGTTTAATGGAAAAACCGGATGTAGATTATATCGAAGGACTCTCGCCGGCGATTTCTATCGAGCAAAAGACGGCCGGCCGGAATCCACGATCGACGGTGGGGACAGTTACGGAAATTTATGACTATTTGCGGCTTTTATACAGCCGCATCGGTACGCCGTATTGTTACAATTGCGGTAAAAAAATTGAACGCCAGACCGTGCAGCAAATCGTCGATCAGGTTCTTGCTTTACCGGAAGGAAGTAAAATCCAGGTGCTGGCTCCTATTGTGCGTGGCCGCAAAGGTGAATATCGCGATGTCTTTGAGGCTGCCCGGCGCGACGGTTATGTTCGCGTGCGCGTCGATGGGCAAATCAGGGATTTGGACACGGATATTGTGCTGGAAAAAAAGAAAAAGCATAATATTGAAGTTGTGGTCGACCGACTTGTCATCAAAGAAAAAATCAAATCACGATTAACCGATTCCGTTGAAACAGCCCTTGGCCTTGCCAGCGGATTGGTTCTTGTTGATATTGCCGGCAGCAAAGAACAAATGTACAGCGAACATTTTGCCTGCATCGATTGCGGCATCTCTTATGAAGAACTGGCGCCGCGAATGTTTTCATTTAATTCCCCTTATGGCGCCTGCCCCACCTGCAATGGGCTGGGTACAAAAATGGAAATCGATCCCGACCTTGTTATCCCGGATAAATCCATTCCTCTCAATACCGGGGCTATTGTGCCGTGGGGACAATTGCGCGAAGGATGGTACATTGCTCTTGTTTCCGGTGTCGTAGAGTCTTTTGGTTATACTATCGACACGCCGTTTGAAAAGCTTTCGCCGGAATGCCGGCACGCTTTATTGTACGGCACGAAAAAGGAAATCGAATTTCAATATAAATCCCGCAGCGGAAACCACCAGGGAACATTTCGCAACAAGTTTGAAGGGATCGTGAAAAACCTGGAACGGCGCTATCGGCAAACCGATTCCCCCGGCATCCGCGAACAAATTGAAGCTTATATGAACGTTATTTCCTGTCCCGACTGCGGCGGTGCCCGGCTGCGGCCCGAGGCGCGTTTTGTGAAAATTGCCGATCATGCCGTTCAGGATGTTACATCCATGTCCATCAAAGCGGCCCAGGATTTTTTTATGAATCTGCAATTAAGCGAGCGGGAAAAAATTATTTCTGATCAAATCATCAAAGAACTGTTGCAGCGCCTTGGCTTCCTGGTCAATGTTGGCTTGGATTATTTGACCCTCGATCGCGCCGCAGGAACGCTTTCCGGCGGAGAAGCGCAGCGCATTCGCCTGGCCACGCAAATCGGCTCGCAACTCATGGGCGTGCTTTACATCCTGGACGAACCTTCTATCGGCCTGCATCAACGCGATAACAGACGACTGATCAATACTTTGCTGAAACTGCGCGACCTGGGCAATACGGTGCTGGTGGTTGAGCACGATTATGAGACCATGGAAATGGCGGATTTCTTAATCGATCTCGGACCCGGTGCCGGAATCCATGGCGGTGAAATCGTTGCCATGGGTACACCGGCAGAGGTTGCGGCAAACCGCGACTCTATAACCGGGGATTATTTGTCGGGCCGGCGCAGCATCCCCTTGCCGGAAAAACGAAGGCAGGGGAATGGGAAACGGCTGGTTTTGCATGGAGCACAAGGCAATAACCTCAAAAACATAAAGGTCGAAATTCCTCTCGGAACTTTTGTAGTTGTTACCGGCGTTTCCGGAAGCGGCAAAAGTACACTGATCAATGAAACGCTGTACCGCATCTTGTCCAAGCATTTTTATCGCAGCAAAGAGTCACCGCTGCCTTTCCAGTCGCTCGAGGGTATCGATTATATTGATAAAGTCATTGACATAAATCAGTCGCCCATTGGTCGTACACCGCGCTCCAATCCGGCAACATACACCGGTCTGTTTACACATATTCGTGATCTGTTTACCAAACTGCCGGAATCAAGAATTCGCGGCTACCGGCCGGGGAGATTTTCATTCAATGTAAAGGG